>JAALLA010000042.1 GCA_011087765.1 Pirellulaceae bacterium | reverse complement strand
GCCGGAAGTGTCTCTTCCGAACGATACTCGTGATCACCTGCTAAAAACACGATATGTTTTCCCGTCCCAATTCCAGTTTTCCCTTCGTACACCAACGGCAGCTGGGAGGAATCGGAATCTACGGCAAAAGAAACGTTGGCTGAAAAAGATATTCCAAAGCAAACCAATAGGGCAATACATAGTATTGTTGACTTAGAGACGCAATTTTCATTCATGTAATTTCTCAGGTCTTTATTCAAAAATTTCTGCGAGGCGAACGTCGCCACAAGCGTAAATACAAAGTGTAACAAACACTCGCGACGGCATCCCATATTTGAGTTGGGATAAAATTATTTCCAAACGTCGACGGGAAAGTCTTTATTTCTTTTTCCGCTTAATTTTCTGCCGCTCATGAGCCCTCAGCTCAGTACCCACGCCATCATCGCCTTGAGAGGACATCCATTTTTCCAACTCGAGCGATAAACGAGCGATTTCTGTCTGGTAAGCTGGGTTTGAGGCCAAATTATTTAGTTCAAGCGGATCCGATTGAATATCGAAGAACTCAATTTCCGGTCGATAATGATAAGCGTTTACCAGGCGTTTTGCCGTCTCGTCGCCAAGATTCGCCTTTTGAACCATCGACTTGAAATAGTTCGATTTTGTGCAGGCATTTGTAAATTTGGATTCGAAATTCAGATTGTTTATCAATTTGTATCTCTTATCACGGACGGAACGAATGGCGTACGCATCCGTTCCATTAATGATGCCCCGAGTCGTCATAATCCCAAAGACAAAGTCCTTATGCTTATCCGTTTGCCCCTTGAGAACCGGAAAGAAACTTTCTCCGTCAAGGTCATCAATCGCTTCGGCATTTGCCACGTCCAAAAAAGTTGGACAGATGTCTACGTACTCAACCAGAGCGTCGCTGGTAACACCCGATTCTATCTGTCCAGGATATCGGACAACCATGGCCGATTGTAAGCCGCTGTCGTAGCAGGTCCATTTCGCAAAAGGAAATGAGTTTCCCTGCTCGGACACTACCATGACCAAAGTGTTCTCATCCAATTGATGTTTCTTTAGCGATTCTAATATACTGCCAACCTCAGAATCAAAATGAGTAATTTCTGCGAGGTAGTTACTGAAATCCTTTCTCACAACGGGAGTATCCACTAGGTATGGTGGCAACTTAATTGCTTCCGAGGGATAGCGAGATGCGTCCCCTTCAGTCCAGGGCGAATGCGGTGAATTCGAACAAGCAAAAAGGCAAAAAGGAGTATTGGAAGATTTGCACTCTGCAAAAAACTTGTCGATTGCATTCAGGTCTGGATTCTTTTGATTACTTTTAGGAAAGTATTCAAACGGAAAGACCTGTGCTGGATTGAAATGCTTTTTTCCCGTTTGAACAACACGATATCCGATCGGTTTGAGATAGTGTGGGATACTTTTAACATGATCGTATGCGCGTGTATGATTCGGGTATGCTCCGCTCTTAACAGGGTATAGACCGGTGTAGATATTGTGCCGGGTGGGCGAACACATCGGCGCTGCCTGAAAGCAATTGCTAAATTTCATCCCTTCAGTTGCAAGGCGATCTATATTTGGCGTAAAAGCTTGGCCACCGTAACAGCCAATATCTCTGAACGTGCAGTCATCGGCGATTATGAAAACGATATTTGGCGATTGAGAGTTGCTTCTTTTCGAAGGCGATACCCTGCCATCCGCGTATCTGACGAAACAGGAGAGGAGTAAACACGATGAGAAAATTAATAGTTTAGGCAAGACCCACACCCCAAGAAAAATTTTGGCACACACTATAGCCGGAGGCCCACTTTTGAAAAGTGACCTCGGATTCTTTAAATAACTAAAGCTCGTTAAGGAAATACTGGAATTGCCAGTCGGTCAAAACATTTCAATTCATCCAATTGAATTTAACCAATGTTTGGAATCGATGCTGGCTCAACGAATTTAAAAATCCCCTTACTGAGTATTGTTTTTAGACGATATCCATCGAGTTTACAAAAAACAACGCAAGAATTTATTGTTCGGAACTTGCCAATAATGGTCTCCGGCTTTCGAATAGCCCAAATGATTAACTGAATTTCGAGCAACTGGCTATTCCTTCGTTAATCAGAGAGTATTTCTTTTTCGCAAAAAATGTTACCTTGCGAACAGACCGCTGTATCATTCGGGAGCATCCATACCCATGCGTCCTTGCAACTTTTGCCGAAAACCAATTGAGAATGGAGAGATCCTCTGTGCGAATTGCAGCTCAATTGAAGGCGAAAAATTAGCCGAGGAGTCAAGAAAAATTCAACTTACGCAACCTGAGCACAACATCGAGGAAAGCGAGCTGATCGCTGATTATTCATACGCTATCGTGATGGGAGTCTTTTGTGTGGTTGTGACTGGTATTTTTGCGCTCGTTGGTGCCGTAATCGACGGATCGGAGGGCTTTCTATGGGGGAGTTTAATTGGAGGTATTTTGGGAACAATTGCCTTTTCCGTGGCGATTAGAATTTAATTGCATTAATTGAGCAGCAGTTTGCACCGATATTACACAGATAGATGGCGTTCTCTACATTACCGTTAATCCTGACTAGGTTTTTCGGTCAAGGTACTGACTACCCAAACGTTTTACCAAGCCGGAGTTTTAAATCATGAAAACACTTAAGTTGACTCTGTTAATTTTATGTTTCAGTACAACAACTGCGTTCGTCGGCTGCAATCAGTCCGGCGGCTGATGACCGGGGAAAGCTGCAGCCAGTTCGGCTGCTTCGCCCGCAACAACCGCCTCAAATACCAACTCGACACAAGCAGAAGATCAAGCAACGCAATAGGCTCATCAATTTTAAACAGCCTTGGCTGCAATGGGTGGCCATCGTTGTCTTCTTCTGAGTTGGCCTCAAACGGACGCCAAAACATTCCAAGTTAATTCGGTTAATTTACCAGTTTTGGTTTGAATCGCCTGGCGACTATCGACTTGGTCACTCCCTTTAACGTCACTGCGATTGATCATACCTGCGTTCCTGCTGTACTTCCGTTAGCAGGCAAATAGGACTTGGCTTTGCAGCGGGGGTCAGTACAATTGGGCCATCATCTTGTGAGGCTTCAAAACGGTTGCTGATTTATCTTGGAAATGATTTTTCGTGGCCTTCGCCTGTCCAAATTTTCATTGGGGTATCTATGACACGTTTGCCACGTATTAAGTATTTTGTCGGATTAGGGTGTCTTTCATTTTTGTTTATCGGTTGCGCTGAAGAGCCAGTCGCAACAACGACTCCGCCAACCGCCTTTCAGTCTCAACGGCCCGCCCCGTTAGTCGGTGGAAACCAAGGTGAATGGAAGCTCGTTTGGGCTGACGAATTTGATGGGACGTCGATCGATACAGACAAATGGGCTTTTGAAACGGGTCAGCACGGGTGGGGAAACAATGAATGGCAAAATTACACCGACGGTGAGAATGCAAGCGTGTCTGACGGCACACTTAAAATTGTGGCGAAAAAGGTAGGCCCCGGCCAAAAAGCTGGTGACTACACTTCATCGCGTTTGAATAGCAAGCAGTCGTTTACTTATGGTAAAATTGAAATCAATGCCAAAATGCCAGACCACAAGGGCAAAGGATTGTGGCCTGCAATTTGGATGTTGGGGGACTCAATTCGCGGCGGCAAATGGCCCGACTGTGGTGAGATTGATATTCTGGAATATGTCAGTTTTCAAGAGGATACAATCCATTGTGCGATCCACACCAAGGCAAATAACCACAAAGATAAAACTCAGGTTGATTTCCATCAGAAATTTGAAGGTGCGGAAGAGGATTTCAATGTCTACGGGCTCATTTGGACGGAGGATCAATTGGTCTTTTACACAGGCGATCCGACTAAGGTAAAAATGACGTTCGATCGGCCAAAGGATTTCACACCCGAGAACTGGCCTTTCGATAAACCTGAATTCTTGCTTCTTAACATGGCAGTCGGCGGTGGCTGGGGTGGCAAAGAAGGCGTCGAGGACGAGAAAATATTTCCCGCGACGATGGAAATCGACTATGTTAGAGTTTTCCAAAAATCAAAGTAGTTAATATTTGATTTTACGAACCCCCTCTAAACTAGGATGACCAGCGAATGATGTCTTTCCGTTTGGCAGCATGTTTTGTTTTGATCAGTACGCTATGGACATCTCCGATTTTTTCGGAAGAACAGAATAAGCCCAACGTCGTAATTGTGATCACCGACGATCAAGGCTACGGAGATTTGAGCTGCCATGGCAATCCAGTTTTAAAAACACCGGGTATCGACCAACTCTACGCGGAATCGGTGAGGCTGGTTGATTACCATGTTGCCCCCACGTGTTCGCCAACACGAGCGGCGCTCCAATCTGGCCACTGGACCAATCGCACCGGTGTCTGGCACACCATTATGGGCCGGAGCATGTTGCGAGAGAATGAACCCACCATTGGCGAGGTATTTTCCGATGCAGGTTATGCCACAGGTATGTTCGGAAAATGGCATCTGGGCGACAATTATCCGTTCCGCCCTGAGGACCGCGGCTATACGGAAGTACTACGACACGGTGGCGGTGGAGTCGGCCAGACCCCGGACTACTGGGACAATGCCTATTTCGACGGCAGCTACTGGCACAACGGAAAACCGGAAGCAGCCAAGGGCTACTGCACCGACGTTTTCTTTGACTACGCTAAAGCGTTCATTAAAAACCAGAAAGCGGCTAACAAGCCGTTCCTTGCCTACATTTCGACCAATGCCCCGCATGGTCCCCTCCACTGCCCTGAGGATTTTTCCAAACCCTACATTGGCAAGCACGGCAGTAAAGTCGGCAATTTTTTCGGAATGATCGCAAACATCGACGATAACGTATCGAAGTTAAGAGCCTTCCTCAGCGAGGAAGGCTTGACGGATAATACCATTTTTATATTTACAACTGACAATGGCACGGCGTCTGGAGCAAGTGTTTTTAACTCAGAAATGCGCGGCAAAAAGGGAAGTGAATACGATGGTGGCCACCGTGTTCCCTTTTTTGTGCATTGGCCAAATGGAAATATGAATTCGGCGTCTGACGTCAAACCGATCACTCACGCGGTAGACGTGCTTCCGACCCTAATGGAACTGTGTAATGTCACTTCAGAAAAAGAGCGATATTTTGATGGTAAAAGCATCGCAAGTTTGCTGAGAGGTGAAACAAATTCGAACATCGACTGGGACAATCGAATTCTTGTGACGGACTCGCAACGTGTGAAGGATCCAATCATGTGGAAATCCAGCGCTGTCATGACTTCCAAGTGGCGGCTCGTAAACGGTAAGGAACTGTACGAGATCAAGGCAGATCCAGGGCAAAAGAATGACGTTGCCAAAGCCTACCCGGCAGAGGTCCGCCGCCTTCGTGATTTTTATCAAGGCTGGTGGGAAGAGATTGAACCGTCTTTCAAAAATGCCACTTCGATCTATTTAGGACACCCCCAAGCTAATCCAGCTCGCCTAACCAGTCACGATTGGATTACAACCGGATCAACACCATGGAACCAAGGTCATATCCGCAAAGGCGTAGACAACGAGAAATCAACAGGGTTTTGGTACGTCAATGTACATACGGCCGGCACCTATGAAATCAAACTAAGACGATGGCCGGAAGAATCAGCCCGCGCAATTAACGCCGGAATGAAGCCCGGGTTACCAGTTCCGGGCAGTCGTGCTTTTCGTGAGACACCCGGACGAGAGTTTCGGACGCTCGATACCGCGCACATTGAAATTTTCGACAAAAACCATTCCAACAAATTTAACAAAGAGGACGTTGAAGCGACCTTCCGAATTGAACTTCCGGCTGGAAAAACCAAGTTAACCGCTTCATTCACTGGCCCTAATGAACAGTCAGTCGGTGCGTTCTATGCCTACGTGACTCGACTGGAAGACTGACACTGCAACCGGAGTCGTGCTTTTCAAAATAAATCGAGCTCAAGCTCGAATCCCGGTTGTAGCCCTGGCATTAGAACAGGGGTCACTTAGGCTTCTGAGACGATAATAAGCGTTCGATTTCGGATGTTAAGAACTCCGCGTTTTTAAATTCTCCGTCCCGCTCATCAAATTCTGCACAGTATTTTTCCGCTTCTGTAAAATTACCATCCAACATGTAAGCCAGTGAGAGCCAACCTTCAATCGCCAGATCTTGATCATCGTAACCATAGTTAAGCGGTTCCAATCGATCTGATTCAAGCAAATATTCAATAGCCTCTTTGCGATTACCCAATTGAAGTTTGATGATGCCTAGAATCAGATTCGTTCGGAACGACGGAAACGTCGTTTGATATTTCATGCAAGTCTCGAGCATGCTAATCAGCTCAGCTTCGGGAAGATATTTCTTCTGAACGACTTTGAGCAACCTCAAGACTTCCAATTCTACACTTGCAGAATTTAAGATTTCGACTCCGCGAGCACCCGCGTTACTGGCGTCTCTGATCGTAAGAAGCCCAAATTGATTACCAGAAACTAACTTCTTCCCATCGTCTGAGAATGAAACATGTCCGAATTCGACATTAGCGTTATCCAATAGCTCAAACAAGTTGACTCCCGTTTCAATGTCCCAAATTCTTAAAGAAGCGTCATCTCCAGCGGTAATCAACCGCTTTCCATCTTTTGAAAAAGCGAGTGATCCGATTTGTCCATTGTGTGCGTCATCGATCGAAAGGACAAGTTTTCCGGTCGCAGTCTCCCAAACCAAAAGCTCACCCGTATAGGTACACGCTCCAACAAAATCACCTCGCTCGCTGAAGACCGCCTGCCAGATCTCACTTTTAGATCCGACAAGGGTTCTGATCAGCTTTTTCGATTTCGCATCCCATATTTTACTGAGATGGTCATCGCTTGAGGTAACAATCATTGTGCCATCGGCCGAATAGCTGGCCGAGGATACCTCATCCCCATGGGATTCGAGGACTCCAGCTTCAAACTTAGTATCAAAATCGAAGATCCGGGCTGTTCCATCCGCACTTGCAGTAATGATGTACTTAGAGTCCGGTGAAAAATTCAAATCCCAGATCGTTTCATCGTGGGCTTGAAATTCCCGTTGAAGTGAAAAGTCATCGGCGCTCCAGATCGAAACCAGTCCATCTTCATTGGCCGTTGCAATTACACTTCCGTCGGGCGCGTAAGCTGCACCAATCGCAGGCTCATCTAGGTTATCACCCATGGTTTTGAGAACAACACCGTTGACGCAATCCAAAACAGCGATCGTCCCGTCTTCACTTACACTGACTAGCCGGTTGCCGTCAGGTGAGAAATCTGCGGCCCACACGACATGAGAATTGAGCGGCGATTCTGAATATGAATGTGCATCAATAGTAATGGTGTTCGAATTCTTGTCGAAGGACCATATCTTGGCAGTGTGATCGAGCGACGAAGTTACGATCTCAGACCGACCGGGAAGAAAAATTGCGTTAGTAATAGACTTTAAATGCCCCTGGAATTGGCGATTTCGGTTGCCTTCGAGATACCAAAGAATTGCGGTCGTGTCCTCAGACCCAGACAAAACGTATTCTTCGTTCTCTGAAAAGCAAACACTACGCACAGCACCGTTATGACCCGAGAACGACTTAATCAATTTGTCGTTGGCTAATTCCCAAACCAACACCGATTGGTCTGAATATCCACAAGTCATTAGAAGACCGGAAGGAGATAAACTCATCGCCGTTAAATTCGCATCAGCGAGATCATGAGTCGTGTCTAATTCGTACTTCCCATTTTCCCTTTTCCAAATATTTATCTTTCCATCCACCCCGGACGTTGCTAATCGCTCTCCATCGCGACTAAAACTGAGCAATGCGTCATCTGAAGCAAGAACTGGCAGCGAGTCGACAATCTCGTAGGTATCCAGCGATACAAATTGATAGGGAAGTCGTGTTGCGGAATGGTCCTTAAATGTGAACACCCTTCCGTTACTTTTAAAGGTGTCCTTAACGTTCATTCCGAACAGTAACAGATCTGAGCCAGGGCAAAACTCAAGTGTTGTTACATCGCTTGCATAAGGCCCGCATACTTTTTCTGTTGTTCTGCTGGCAAGATCCCAAATATATATTTTGTTATCTAAGTCGCCGCACGCCAGACTCGAACCGTCGGGAGAAAAACTCAAACAATTGGGTGTCTCAGTAGTCCGAAACTGGAAGATCTTCTTATGTCCGTCTACCTCCCACAAATAAACACAATTATCGCGACCAGAGGTCGCTAGCCATTTTCCGTCACGGCTTACCGTTGAGGTTTCAACAGCACCGGCATGGCCGAAGAGCGTGCTTTGACTTGAATTAAATTCAGACCAAAGATAATCAACCTCCCACCCCCCTTCCCCGTCCTTGCTCAATTGATTGAGGATCTCAATCGCATCGGTAGCCGCGCCCATTTTCCAATGATTCCAAGCGAGGTGCAGTTGCACGGAAAGCAAGCGACTGCGAAGAGTTTCCTGTGTCTCATCTAAATTCGCATTCGCTTCTTCTAACCTAATCCGATCCCGGTCGCTTTTTGTTGCGGCTGCCCGAGCTGCCGCTCCTTCATCTAGCGCCCAAAGATAAGCCATGCTGGTAGCGATAATTCCAACAATCAATAACGCGGCAGCAGAAGAAATCGACGCTACAAAACCGCGGTTGCGTTTCACAAACTTGCGAATCGAATAAATCGTAGAATGAGGCCGGGCCAAAATCTTTTCATTATTCAAATACCGGGTAAGCTCAAGCGCTAACGCATTAGCAGTCTGATAACGGTGTTTGCGGTCTGACTCCAAAGCTTTCATGACGATGCAATCAAGATCGCCTTTTAGTTGCGATACCAGCTCGTCAGCCCGGCAGTTTCGATTCGCCAAAATTTCTGAGTCAAACTGGGCTGCTGATCGGACTTTCACGCTTGGCTTTGGCGGGATTTTTTCGCGAATGGCCTTCAATGCCTCTAGCAAAGGCATTTTCTCAAGATCCCCGTCATTAAGCGGCGTAACGCCCACCAACAGCTTATAAACCATAACCCCGAGCGAATAGATGTCGCTTCGGGTGTCGACATCCACGTTGGATGTTTCAGCCTGCTCCGGACTCATGTATTGGACAGTGCCAACGACTTTGCCAATCTCCGTAAACAACGTTTTATCAGTAAGAGTCAGTTCGTTGATTTGAGATTTAGCCAAGCCAAAATCAATAACTTTTGGTACTGGCACGCCATCATATTCCGTAACCAACACATTGGAATGTTTGAGATCGCGATGAATGATTCCCTTTTGATGGGCGTGTTGAATCGCCCGGCAAACTGGAATCATTAACTCGAGGCGTTCGTTTAAGTCAAAGTTCCGCTCGTCACAATATTCATTCAGCGGAACGCCGTCTACCAATTCCATCACGAAATAGGGATGGCCGTCAGAGGTCGTGCCGGCGTCTAAGATCTTAGCAATGTTCTGATGATCCATCAAAGCGATCGCTTGACGTTCGGCTTCAAATCGCGCGTTAGATTTTTTTGAATTGAACCGGTTATTCGTCACTTTAAGCGCGACACGGCGTCTAACAGGCTCATCTTGCTGAGCTAGCCAGACAGTGCCCATGCCGCCTGTCCCGATCGGCTCAATCAATCGATAGTGGTCAATTACCATCTCAGGAGTGCGTTTGGGGCGATTCGCAAATCGTTTCGCTTCGCCCGTCGTTTCGAAGGACAGGTCCTGCGAAATATCGAAGCTTGTTGCATCCAGCTGCATCGCTGCAGTGAGTTCGCCGGATGCGTTTGCAGCATTGCCTGCCTGACTGCGTAAAACACGCTCAACCAATACAGAAAATTCATCGCCGAAATCGCGAATGTTATCTGGAGAGGAATCCGTCACTGGCCCGCGGCGCAATTGAATGTCCAGCGCGACCACCCTCGCAATTAGCTTAAAATCAGGCGCATCAATTCCTCTTACGAATTTCTCAAGAAACTCCGTGTCGTCATAATCGATCTCTTCCCGATAGCGATTGAGCACCTCTTGAATTTCGTCTTCCGAACGCGATTCCATAAGTTTGCCGCCCAGCGACTAAGAAAATTTTATCTACCCATAGTTTAACGCCCAACAACGAATAAGCCGGAGGCTTCCCCATATTTTCCCAAGGAGACTGGTGGAAATTCAGCGCAACTACCCATAATTTCGGTAATTTTGGGCAAAAGTTACAACCGCACCCACCGAGAGTGAACGTTTTTAGAAGAATTTAACCAGTTGCGGCCCCAAAACGGATGGTTGCAAGCCGTTGGCAACAATTTAGTTGTACATGAAAACTACACTAAATCTGCCCCTTACCGAACTGCGACGTCGTGCAATTAGAGGCGAAAATTCGGTTGACGTTACTCGGGTTCTTTCGCAAATATCAGACTGCAATTCGTGCCGCCAAAGCCGAATGAATTGCTTATCGCGTGTTTGATTTCAGCATTCTGAGTCGTTTTAACCACCGGTAGATCACCCACCATCTCGTCCGGATCCTCCAGGTTTATGTTCGGTGCGATAAATCCATGTTGCATCATTAGAATCGTGAAGATCGCCTCTTGCGAACCAGCTGCACCAAGGGCATGACCGGTCATCGATTTCGTGGAGGAAAATGGAGGAACATCCTCGCCGAATACATTCATCACACCTCGCAATTCAGAAGTGTCGCCGACCGGTGTCGAAGTGCCGTGTAGGTTAAGATAGTCAATATCAACTGGCTTAAGACCGGAGTCTTTCAATGCCTCGGACATTGCCTGCTGGGCGCCAACACCATTAGGCACCACCATTTGATCTCCATCGCATGAAGCCGCTGCCCCTTTAACGATTGCGTATATCGTCGCGCCCCGAGCTTTGGCGACTTCTAAGTCCTCAAGAACAAGAATTCCAGCACCGCCCGAAAACACAAATCCATCGCGGGCTTTATCAAGCGGTCGGGAAGCCCGGGTTGGATCGTCATTGAACGCGGACGACAGCGCATTCATTCCGTCAAATGAGCCCGCCGCATAAATGTTGACGTCCTCAGACCCCCCCACAAAGACTCGACTTTGTCGACCAGATCGAATGGTGTCGAGCCCCAACATGATTGCATGGGCCGACGTTGCGCATGCTGAGGTAATGGTGTAAGAGTGACCGTGTATTTGAAAAATACTTCCCAAGTTCGCAGACAGCGAAGAACCCATAATTAGAGGAACGTGATAGGCTCCTACTTTGGCGGCACCGCGTTTATCAAGACGCTGGCACATAAAGTATACGTCGGTGATGCTTGCACCAGCGCCGGTTCCGACAATGATCCCGGTATCCGGAGATTGAACCTGCTCATCAGTAAGTCCGGCATGGGCGATCGCATCCTTCATCGCTGCGGCAGCCAGTAATGCCGGCTGACCCAAAAATCGACAGACTTTTCTATCGAATAATGCCTCGAGACCTTCTGTTGAGATATTTCCGGCAACTTGGGATTTGAACTTGTGTTCAACCCAATGGGGTCTAGTTGATACGATTCCGGACTTTCCGGCCCGTAAGGCCTCGGTATTCACATCGATACCATTGCCTAAAGCGCTGTTAATGCCAAACCCGGTAACTGCAACTTGTCTTATGCCCATATTTAATTTTATCAATCGGGGACTTACGTCCGCCTTTGGTGTTTATCTATTGTGTTTTCACCCGGCCTACGAACGGGTCGATTCACTCGAGCTTATAGAATACCAAAACGAATTGAATTGGAAAAACGGGGGGAGCCAGTTTTCGTGGCGATTCCGGAACTTGGCAAGAAAAAGAGCGAGTTGACCGTCTTAATCGCCAACTTTTTAGGCACGAGAAGGCATTTTTATCACACTGTGATCTAGCTAGCGAATAGAACCAATGAAAACCAATTTTGTGTGAAGCCAATCCCCTTCCCCGAACGCTCAAATATCATTCCAATTTCGGTTACTGAATTTGCAAAATTATAAAGATGCGAAGGCTTGGCTAAATAGACAAACATGGGGCATTTGAAAACTGGTTAAAAATGAAGCCAGAGCCCATTTGGTTAGAAATTATTTGTCGAGCCCACTTCGAATGATTGCGACGGTATTTGGACTGGCAATTTTCTCAACGTAAAAATCAATTCGCTCGCGCTCTAACTTAGCTTTGGAATCTGCGTCCTCGGCAAGTTTGGCTTGAAACTGCTCAACCGTCGCCCTGGTCGCCTTTCTTCCCGCGAGGTACCTCGCATCAGCAACCGGGCCGTGACTAGCAGCCAAGCGATCACAATTCTCCAAATCCTGCCTATCAGGCACACGCGGCCCGGGCACCCAATCACCAAGTTCAGCCAATTCTCTCAGGCTGCCAGCCCATTCGAAAATTGCCAATTCTTCTTCGCTATAGCTTTCACCAGGCTTTTCAGGTTTGGGAACCTGTGTCAACAGTTCAGCGATTTTTGCCGTGCCTATTTTATAGTGTTTTTTATAGAAATCGATCCAAATCACAGCTTGGTGAGAGACCAGGAAATTTGGATGGGTCAGTCGAATCCTTTCCAATATTTCGCGGGATTCATTAATCTTGCCTACGCGAATCAGTAAGATTCCAGCTGCCAGCATAGGATCCGGTTCTCCACCAGCCAGCCTTTCTGCTTCCATCGCCTCAGCGCGAATATCCGGTTCCTTGAATCCCTTTTGGCCGAGTTTTGAAAGCAGGTCGATCGTCGCCTGTCTGGCGGAATCAGATAGTCGTGGAGGCGTATCATCAGGGAGGATTAAACGGGGGCGTTGCGAGCGACCACTTGCTTTCGCCATTTTACCGACTTCTTCAATAACAAAGGTCGTTAATTCCGTTGTCTCAATATCACTGTCGCGTTGCTGATCGGCTTGCCCTGCAAACGCTTCAGATAGCGACAAGCCGAATAGGCTCCTGTTTTTATTCTCTGTCGAAACCAAGCCTTCTTCGCCATCTCCGCAACTTGACAGAATGTAGGTCGATTTTGGATAACCACCACGTTTAGAGGCTTGAATCGCCTCGACCATGGCCAAACCATTGACCGATTTGTCCGCATCGCTCGAGCTGCAATCGAGCATCAATAATTTCCGATTGGCAGAGGACTTATCTAGCTGGTCGATTAACCAATCCAACGGTAAGCCGGTATCTTCCATTTTTGTTGCGACAAATTCTTTGGCTGCTAAATAGGCTCGGTCGCCCTGATCGACATATCCGCGAGTTGTTACGTAAACGTAAATTTCGTCAGACGAACTGAGGCGATCGAGTAAGTTAGGAATCTCATTTTTTAATCGAACCGACCTTTCATTCTCAAACACAGCAATTTGGTTATCCGGAACAGCAAATCGCTCAACGAGTGTGGATTGAAGCGATTCCAAATCGCCTTCGGCAGTTTCATTTTTAGTGACAACACCGGAATCAAAATCCTGGTTACCGATCAAAATAACCCATCGATTTCGATTAGGCATGCGCGTCGCCTCCAGGGAAATCAGGGGCGGGGTCGCGTCGTCCGGTGAATCATGGCTCAATTCGACCGAATCACCCGGTCGCAGATCGGTTAAGCTTACTGCAACTCCACCGAGATTTACGGAGGTTTGGGGCGTAATTTTATATTGCTGTGTTTCAGTTGAGTCGACGCTCTTCACGTCAATGACATTTCCGGCGTAATCGATCGACAAGATGCGCCCTAAGTCACCAAAATCACGGTAAGCGTCGATTGCTTTAATCTTGATGTCATGCCGAATCTTTACTTGATCGCCAACCTGGACGTTAGCAACACTCAACAATTCCTCATCAATGGAAGCTAGTCCATTAAGGGTGATGCTACAGGCAGGATCAATCGGAAGGGTAATCAACTCTTCCTCATCGCCGCCGTTATCGACGCCAATCGTAATCGTCCCATTAGGTGGATCAAGCTTCCTAATTAACCCCTCAATAGAAATCAGGCGTGTTGCCACAATTTTTAAAGCGACCATTCCTGATTCATCATCTGACAAATCAACCACGACCTCATCACCCACAGCTAAGGCGGAGACGGTTAACGGTTCGTCATTCGCCAAGCTCTCTTCATTGAGACTAATTTCAGTTTCTTCGATCGAAGTTAAGTCAAAAACGTTTCCTTCATCCGCCCCGCCCTTTACCGCCAATTGAATCTTTGCGTTTTCGGCATCAACCGCAGTCAATATCCCAGCATGGGTTTCAGGCCGAAAGCCAAACACCTCTAAAAACCTCGGAGCAGTTTCAGTTCGCGGTCGTGTGTGAACGACAATTCGATCGCCCAGCTGCAGATCACTAAGCAGGCGCTTCTTGCGATTGATCCAGACAATATCAGCGGAGCTAAGCTTGTATTCCATCCAATTTCCGGATTGTTTCCCGGATTGATCGAGTACAAATTTCTGATCGATTGGAAGCACGTTCTTCACGACCCCACGAACAGGATCAACGACTTTCGCAACGGGTTTCGGTGGCGGCTCCTGAATTGCCCAAAGAATAACGGCACACACTAACAAGCTCAAACAGCACGCAACGGCAGCTTTAATTCTTCGTTTACGTTTTTTCTTTTTGGCGATTTCTTCTGCTTCGGCTTCATCATCACGAATGGCTTCACCAATTAACTTAGTGCCCCCGGTCAGATCGTCGATCAGTTCTTTTGCTGTGGCATAACGCTCAGTCTGGGGTTTAGCGGTCAGTTTCTCAAGGACCGCCGCCAAATCATCGGGGACCCCCTGCAACACGGTTTGGATTGGGGGAAACTTTCTATCTGCAGAACAATGCCACATCATCCAGGCCATTTGTTTATCGCTACCAAATGCGATTAAATCGGGGAAAAGGGAATCAAATTCAGGCCCGATCATTAACTCGAGTGCTGAAAATCCTAACGAATAAAGATCACTGGCGGTACCAACTTCACCGAAATCCTCCGACACCAACTCGGGTGCCATGTATTTAGTCGTCCCCTTTAGAAGACTCCCTTCTTCATCGCTGGCACGACGAGCCAAACCAAAGTCACCTAACTTGACGACATCTTGCCGGCTTAACATTAAGTTCTCCGGCTTAACGTCGCCGTGGGTGATTTCATTTTTATGCAAACAATCCAAACCGCGAGCAACTTGAAGCAGCATTTCGCGAATATCTTTAACCGGCATTGGACGATCACGATAGATTTGCTTGAGGTTCCCTTTCATTAACTCAAGCACGAGACAACCTTTTGATTTCATTAAATCGTAGATCGTCAAAATGTTGGGATGTTCAACATCCACGAGCAATTGCGCTTCTTTCCAATAGCGGGATAGTTTCTCTTTGTCGTTTAGAAACCGTTTACGCACTCGCTTGACAGCGACGCTTCGGCCCAGCTTGGTGTCATCCGCAGAAAAAACTTTCGCATATTCACCCTCGCCAATGAGCACGAGATTGTCGTAGCGGTTTTTTGATCGACCTTTCGCCATATCATTTTCGAAATCTTAGGGGAGTTTCCGCAGGCCAATCTAGGGCCGCCTATAATTTTCTTTTTGCCCGCTTCTTTGCGTCTTTCAACAAGAGAGAGACATCTTTCTCAAGTTCGATATCACCAACAGGACTGCCTGTAAGTCCCGAAAACTGGGTTAAATTCTCATTATGGAATCGCAACATCACTTTTTGGTAGTAATTTGCCTCGGCAGAATAATCGCCTCGCGAGTATGCCCGCTGTGCTTCTCTCAACTCGCGTTGATAGCCTTGTAACTCTTGATCTTCACGGACCTGGTAGAATCTCACCACATCGATGCGAGCTTCTTCTACCTCTAGTTTCGCCTCAGGGTGCCCCGATTCAATAAGAAACAACATGCCCGCTGAACTAACCAAACTAAAACAAATCAAAAGCCCAACAAAAATTGGATTTGATGTTAGACCGGTCTTCTCTTTAACACGTGGTTTTTCTTCATCTGCGAGCAGTAGAGTTGGCAGCTTGCCGTCTTTGGTTAACTTGGGCTCTACGGTCTCTTGTTGAATAATTTTAGCGACGGTTGGCGTATCGATGGTCTCGGCCTGAGCCAATTCAGTTGGGACTGGAGCGCTTTCCGCAGTGCCAGGCACGACCTCGGGTTCGACAGCCGGCGGATCTGTTTCAGACCTCTTTTTTGATTTGCGTTTTTTCTTTGGCGGCATTAAAGGCGAATCTGGTCGTTCCAACTGAGTAACCACTTCCGATTCAGCCGGTTCATCTTTAGTGACTCCAGTGGGCAATGGCAGTGCTCGCAAGGCCGGTTGCTTGACTCCGCGAGAAGACTTCTTTTTGCCTCTCGAAATTGATTTCGCCTTCGCCTCGTCAGGAATAAATTCCAAATCACACTTTGGGCATCGAACCGGTTGGCCTTTCAGCTTTTCCGGAACGCCAAGCTTCCCACCACAATTTGGACACTTTTCGTTTTTCATAACTCTTGTCTACTTGAGTCTGGCAACCAACTATTAGAGGCTTTCTCTTTACCCTGAGCTAGTCAATGTTAAAACCAAAGATCAGAAAATTCAGCGCAAAGGGACCGATAATCACGATCACCGTTGCCGCCATCACCAAAACCCCCGGCAGCAACATTTTTACTGCCGCTTCGCCAGCAATCGCTTCGGCTCGTTGAGATCGCTTCATTCGCAACACATCCGCCTGTGTTCGAAAAACACCTGAAAGCGGTGTTCCCAATTGTTCTGCTTGCAACATAGAACCAATAATGCTGGTAATTTCGTCGTCTTGGAGCCTGTCTCGCATCGACTCAAAGGCTTGCTTTCGAGTCTTGCCGAGATTCATATCTGTCAACACTCTTGCAAACTCATGGGATAATGCGTGCCCACGATACTCTCCAACCGCCTGTTCCAACGCGTGTAGAAAGGTAGTGCCGGCTTCCATCAGAAGCGTCATCAGGTCCAGCATGAACGGCATCCGCCGCTTAATATTAGTAAGGCGGATCATGGCTTTGCGCCGCAGGTTTCTCCGCAACAAGATGATAAACACAAATGTGAAAATCACGCCCATCACGATTCCAAAACCGCCCATCCATTGAACACAACCAGCAATAATAAAGGGCGATACCAACAATCCAATTAACTGTAGTTTCGCAAGATACTCCTCTGGAAGCCATGTCCGGGGCAATCCTGCAGCTTGGATTTCCCGATAAATCGTGGGGAGGAAATCCCGAAAAGCACCACGGTTTAACTGAGCTAACACTCGGATCACCGGTTGAAAAATCCGATACATCGAGTCATTTCGTCGAAGATCGTTAATTCGACTGACGTCAAACCGCCACTCATTCCCTTGCTCAAGGTCTCCAGTCTGCAGAGAGCGTGCAACCCACCACGCAAACATAAATACAGATGCTGCCGTGACAACCGTCGGTACAGCAGCAGCGGCATCCGCAGCGGCAAGTATTTCAAAGTTAGTTGTATAGAACAAATTCACAGGTATTTTAGTTTGAGGTTAAACTTATGTTAATTAGTGTTTGCAAAAACCAGATATTGGAGAGCTAGATGTCGGGAGAAAGGATGGACCTCGCCCACAACCATGCGGATACATTTAATAACACTGCAATCGAAAGCATGATCTGGCCGGGAAGCGTGGAAAAAAGTCGCCCCGTATTAATTGGGTCGACAAAATAGTACACCAGCAAAATGACAGGCGGTGCAATCGCCATGTAAGTTGCCGATTTTCTGGCCTGAGCCGTTTCTGATTCGATTTTTCGTTCGAGTCGCTGAAATTCGCGAACTGATTCTGCGATCCGTTCAACCGTTTCATTTAACTTTCCACCGCTCTCTCGACTCGCCAGCATGGCAGCAGCGAACATCGAGAAATTCTCGCTTTGCAAACGCTGTTTTGCTTCCAGTAAAGTCTCCTGCAACGTTTTACCCATCGAATACTGACCAACCATATGCTGAAATTCAAGGCGAATGGGTTGAGGCGATTGCTCGGCTAAAATTTCTAACGCTTGGGCAAGCGACAATCCCGCCCGGATTGCTCCTGCGAGGGTTGTCATGCTTCCCGCCAACTGGTCCTCAATTTGAAGCCGACGCCGCTCGGCCATTCGTCTGAGCAAATACCACGGGAGCGGCCCCATTAAAGTTACAGCCATGATCGCAAAGACCGGATTGCCATAACCAAACCACAAGCCAGCTAATGCGATGACCATTAAATAAAGCCAACTTGACAAATACATTCGCAGCCGAGGAGCCACGATCCGCATTGCCCTCAATTTCTTTTGAACATCAGACTCGATAAAATCAATCATCCGCCCGACCCAGCCACGACTCGTCCATGAGGCAACACCAGCGGCGATGCCCATCAACGTGCTCAACAGTAGGGTGTCGGTTGTGTTCATGAATCGTTTTGTTTGCTTAAAAGAGAATGGGTATTTTGACTGAGGCCGGCCAAATCTAGGGTAGTAGCTCCGCAGCTGGTGGGCTGTCCGAAATATTTCTCGCCAATGGCGGCTGAGCTTCGATCACGTTCGGACCTGCGTGGGATTTGCGATCTTCGTGATAGAGGAATCTTAAATCCAAGAGATTTTTATCGACTAATTGATCGACAAAGGTTGGAAGATGCCCCGTTGGTCGCAGCATGATTCCATCTCTCGCATTAAATATATCCGTCACGATCAGATTGCCGGTTTCTTCGTCCATCCGCTCAACTTCTGCGATTTGAGTGACCATTCTTCGGCCATCTTCCATTCGTGTAAGCTGAACAACTAAATCAAGTGCTGAGGCGATTTGCCGATGGATCGCTTTGATCGGTAATTCGACTGCCATTAACACAAGTAATTCAAGTCGCTCAATGACCTCGTGCGCGCTGTTAGCGTGAACCGTGGTCATCGAACCATCATGGCCAGTATTCATCGCCTGCAGCATATCGAGGGCTTCTCCCCCGCGACACTCACCGACAATTAAACGATCTGGTCTCATTCGCAAAGCATTTTTCACCAAGTCACGAGCCGTGTAAGCACCCGTTCCTTCGACATTGGCCGCACGTGTTTCCAACGTCACCACATGTTCCTGGTGCATCTTTAACTCGGCAGTATCTTCAACTGTAACAATCCGCTCTTTTGACGATATGAAACTGCTCATTGCGTTTAGCATGGTTGTTTTCCCGCTACCCGTCCCTCCACTCACAAGAATGTTTCGCCGATTTCCAACGGCAGCTCGTAAAAATGCCGCAGCGGAACTCGTCAGACTTTGCTTATTGATCAATTCCTCTACCGTGAGCCGGTCTTTAGGAAATCTCCGAATCGTAAGGCAAGGTCCTGAAACAGAAAGTGGCGGAATTATCGCATTGACACGCGAGCCATCTGGAAGTCGAGCATCAACCAAAGGTTGACTTTTATCTATGCGGCGGCCCACCTGCGCAACAATCCGCTCAATTACTGACTCAGTGACATGATCTGAGATAAAACGGCGACCCGACTTTTCAATCACACCGTCCGTCTCGACGTAAATCTGGTCACTCGAAACCACCATGATCTCGGTGATCGTCGGCACTCGTAATAGATCTTGAAGCGGCCCAAAACCAAATACGGTGTCCTTAAGGTCTTTTTTAAGCGCCCTGAGAATGACATATTTTCGCAATTCGCCATGCAGAAACCGCTGAAAAGAAGGAAACACAGCCTGCGCTTTTTGATCAACAATCCTAACTTTTTCACTGGTGTCGGTTGGTATATCGATTTGCAATTTGTCCTTCAGCATCCGCATCAAGTTTTCCAACTCAATTTCGCGTTCAGGAATCAGAGTCGCCGGAACATCGAATTCGTTACACGCCAATGGAGCCAATTTTTCAGAATCTTGACCTCCCTCCAAAATGATTTGATTGGTGAGCAAATCCCGAAGCACCAAGCCAACAACACTATTTAAAAGTTCCTCATTTTCTTCAGAAAAAACCTTCATTTCGCGACAGCAATCTTCGATGTTATGCTCTAACAAAAGAATGCTTTTTTGATCCGGCGTTCGCGAGCTTTCCATGCCGACTAAATCAAGCCGCTCTAACAGTTGCTTATGGATTTTTTGCTCAAGATTGGCCATTACCTTTCGAACGTGGCCATCGAATTCTTCTCGACTGACTTGCGGGAGTGTTTCTAATTCAAAGCTTAGCGTATAGGGCCAGATTCTGACCGGCATCCCCGTATCAAATTGAGCCGATTCGCCTACACCAATCTCGGTGTCGCCAATCATGCACACGTTTAGGCCAATGTTCTCGAGCTCAAATATATTATCCTTGCGGCGAACAACGGCATGAAAACGTGAGACTAAAGGACTTTCCAAAACCAACATATTGTCGACATCTCTGCCGATTGTCACTTCGACATCGAGAGGAAGGCCATTCTCGTCCTTATCCTCTACCTCAAAGATTGAACGACGGCTCTCATTGATTTTGTTAAACCAAATTTTCACGTTTTTTCTTTCCGTTTATTTCATTTGAGAAATGAAAATTACTTCTGCTTGGGATGAAGCAGTACGCCCGCTTTTCGAAAGCCAGCTGAATTTACACGTTGAAGCAGGCGCTCGGCTTTGGGTTCATAACGATCTCCAACTTTTACTACTGCGATACCTATCACATTTTCCTGACCGCTAGAAGCACCAGATGCGCGAGAGACCTGAATACTACCCAATCGTCCGCCTAGTGAAATAATTCGAAAGGGACCAATTGTTTCCGAACCACCGTAAATCACCGGTTGATTCGACTTTTCTTTATCACCACCCTCAAAGTCCCATTCGGTTTCATCAGCGTCCTCTGGTGGAGTAACCGCCGGCACACTGGATCTCGCCGTCGGCGCGGCAACGTAAAAGGAAACCGTATCGCCCGGCGAAACAAGCGAAGAAACAAAAGACCCACCATCCACAGGGATCCACACAGCATCTTCATTTGGCTTGAGGTTAAGCTCAGCGGGCGGAGTCTTTAATTCCTGAAGAAGAATCACATCTCCAGTCTGGTATTCCCTGACCGCTTTGAGGCCAATCACTGTAAATCGATCTTCGTAAAGAACGGCGGATTCATTTAAAAAGCCAACTCGTTTTTGTGGAACATCCAGCGCGACCAAGTGCTTTTCTAAAAACGTATCACCAGGCTTAAGATTGACGTCTTCATCGATCGCAACAAAAGAGACCATTTCGATCTCCTTTGATTTCGTTTCGAGGTAATTCCAATTTAATACCCCCGCAATCATCGCTAACGAAACGGCAATTAATAAACCGATTGCGTTATTCATATCAATTTTCCTCTCTCAGAGTCAGTTGAGAGCGGCTGTTCGTTGCCGCCTTGTCACTCGTTTTTTTCATTAGGATTCCCGTAAGCTCTTTGCCTTTAGCCTGAGTCAATTGAATCCGCCAATCCATCATTGTTTTTTCATCACTCAAAACCACCGAAGCATTCCAGCCGAACTCGGTCTTTTGTATATTCTGCAACACAAATCCTTGCTCTTTTTCGAGCCCACGATAAAACTCAATTGCATTTTCAATATCCCCACCAGCGAATCCAATCACGGCTCCGCCAAGTTTGTCCGACAAAGAGATATTCTTAATTGCCTTTGGTGGTATCAATCGGTCTAACCAACCGCTGCTATCCTCTTCTGCGGAAGTCCCAATAAAAGTCGACCATTGATTCTCACCAATTGGCATCGCCATTGCCCATACGGACATCCGAGATTCTGCCCCAGCATCCACTAACGTGGAATCGGCAGATTGCTCTTGGCCACAATCGTCTCGTATACCAATTGCTGTCGGGAACCCCGCAAGCATCGGCATGGAACGCTCACAAAAAATTCGGTATTTCCCTTGAACGGTCTGAACAGGCTCCACACCGCGTTGAGAATCTATAAATTTCTTTTCTTGCACCCCCAGCCGACCAAACGGTTTCACATCGTTTTCCAGTTGCTCGCGACAAAGAGTTTCGAGCAAATCAAAAACATCGGAAATTTCGCCTGAAAATCGCCCGCGTGTCAGTTGAAAACCGGCGTCACCAAATTCCAAATTACACTGCTGAAACGTAGGCCAATCCTCGACAATGTCCAGTTTGTCCGCGTAAATTGAGCTTTTCGAAGGGAGAACCGACGAAATAAGCTCGGGACCAAACGTCACAACGATCACAATGACTAATCCGGTTGCAATCAAATTACTCGTCCAACGGATTACCTTGCCAACAGCTAAGCCAATTGGACTAATGGCGTTGGTAAGATCTGTCGAAGCGGAGTCGCCGGATTTAAAATCAGCTGCCTCCTGTAAATCCGCTTCAGAAATGTCCGATATTCTCTTTCGCATATAAATTAACAATCGACTCTATCTAGCCTATCGTTCCCCCGCGCGTGCATCGAGACGTCGTCGGTATTCCTCAAGCTCCTGAATTTTCCGCTCTAGTTCCGCAATTGCCGCATCTGACAATGGCGGTTCAGACTCATTGATTTGTTCGCGGTACAGTCCAATAGTGCTATTAACCATTCTCTGTGGCAATCGTTCGATGGAAGAAAGAAGTCCCGCCACACGTTGCTGCCTAACCCAGGCGACATCTAGTTCATAGTCTCTGGTGCTAACTCTTGGATGAAAATCAGGAGCTCCGCCTCGCCACGCAATGAATTCAGGATCTTGGTCCAACGCAATCAAAAGTTGGCGCCTCGGGTTATTTTCTATCGCCGAAACAGCGAGCAGCACCGGACCGGAGTCTCGCACGAAATCCAAATCAATTTCATAGATTCGAGGAATCCGCCTTGAGGAATTGGAGATACCCATTTCGGAATGAGTAAAAAAGTCGTCGAGATATTGATGACCTGTATCGTAGGAAATTTCTCCCAAGCGAGGTAGTAACGGAGGGGTTCGCCGAATTTGAGCGCCACTTTGGGTGACGTCTCGACTGATGTTTAAAATATTAGAATTCACATTGATCTGTGAAATCGGACCACGAATGATTGGTGCTTGTGTAATCGAAAATTGTTCTAAATCCTCAAGCTGCCGCCCACCATGCCGATCAAAGGTTCCAGTCGTCGGCCATTCAGCCGGATAGGCATTCCAGTGCGCCCACCGGGGATGCCGATTTCGCCAACCGACGTTCCGAGCGACTACTTCGGATCGAATTTTCCAACTCGCCGCATAGCCGAAGGCAACCAACGCGGCAACAAACCCCATCAACAGGGGAAGTGACAGCGCCATCTCTACCGGAGCGAGACCGCGTCTAGAGCGGCGGGGAAACCGCTCACGCTTGGTTTTAAATCGGCCAAAACGACTTGCGTATCCAAAAGCATCACTCAACCTAGTGGGTATTGAGTTGCTGAAATTCTTCAACATTGATCCCTCCTAGGCTTGGCACAACAATAGGCAGGTTTTGAGGCGAAGTCTGCAATATCTGAGGTATTGCCGGTGCAGTTGCGGGCACCAATTTACTTACCCAGTTTTGATTCATCAAATCGTGTGCAGTTGAAACACGGTGCCGAAAGACCCCTTCAGGAAAAGAAAACCGCGAGTCGTGGTACAGGCGGCCACGAGGAATAAACAAACGACTCTGTGCATAAGCAACTTGCGCGCTTGAATTCGGGTTAGAAAACAACCCCGGCATTCGCTCGTTCATCTGTTCCCAGTACGATACGCCCACAAACATATAATCGGCTGCAATTTCATCTTGTCGAGATAAATCAGATCGACGAATCTGATAAGGCACATTCGAATCTGGATATTCTTCTTCAAGTAGTTGACGAAGATAAGCTTTTGAAAAACCACGCCACAGATTCGAATACTGACTCATCTTCGCGTGCTCATCCAAATCTTGTAGCATCCGACGGTTCAGATAATCTAAGTACCGGTTGGCTGCGGTTCTTCTTTCTGAAATCCCTCTCGAAAAGTATTCAGGCTGACGTTGACTGATGTCATTAATTGGATCGGCGACTGGCATTTGTGAGAAACCAGCACTCCCAATCGCCTCAAACTCGTCTCCATTGGTCCGCCACATTCTCGCCCGCATTGGCTCGGCACCGGCTAAGCCCTGATTGGTCGGACCAAGTCTCGATGCCACTTCATCGGCAGCAGTCACCGACAATTGAGGCAGCGCAATCACTAAAGCTCGCTGAAATTCAGGGATCATCTCAAAATCAAGAATTTCCTCCATAACGGGAAGCAAACTCTCGGAAACCATTGCGTTTTGCTCGGAAAAGGCTGTAATCAGATCTTGTTCCAACGGGGTTTTGGAAGGAATGCCTTGTGCTAAATCTGAAAATTTCTCGTGAGGGGCATCAGCGAACTCGGGGGCCATCTCATTCCATTTCGCCAGAATCTCGGGGGTTAAAGATTCCGAATTCCGATCCCGGGCTTCACGTAGATAGGCCGTCAAAGCAAATACGTCGCACATCAAATGATTCGTAAACACAAGCGTATTCATGCCACGTGCCAACACGGTGGCACCAGACATGGTGGCGGCGTCCGCCGCGTTTTGAATTTTCACCTTTCGATCGGCATGACGTCCGACGTTCATCAACATCCCCAACACCATGGTCAGGAAAATAAACGCGAACACAGTCACCACGCTGATCGAACCACTCTGATCGTGGTGGATTCGTCCAATCAAGCGCAAGAATAGCGAAGGGCATTTTCCTCGACGAGTCGATTCCGCATTGGCACGCTTACTCATTGAATGGTCTCCTGCCAATACGGACGTTGAGGCTTTTGGCCCTCCATACCCATGGTCGCGAATGCCTTTAGGGGCCAGATAAAAACTTCTCCCGATTGATCTCTCGAGGGCGTCGCCCCATCTGGTGCGATTGAACCACCGGTCGGTGCAAAAAATCGTATCGGACCGGGGAGAAGAGGCAGGTTAAATGTCACCAATGCAGTCAGTTCATCCTGCCAGCCAATTTCATTAGGATAATATTCGTCATAAGGAGACACGTCATAGATTTCGGGATGTATCGGCCATAGCGGCGGATCACGCCATTCGACTCGCTCATCACGGATTCGGACGATACGAGGGTGTGACCTGTGCCAGAACGTCAACTGAACGTCGGTATTGGGATAAGCATAGGCAAGTTTGTTCCTAATACGATCTGAAATCTTTGTATTAACCGCCGAATTTGGATCCAGACCGGAATACACTTTTTCCATTCCAATCTGTGACCGGGTTCCGTATTGCCCAAGCGCGTAGCCGAGGTTTCGCGATGGCGCTAGTGGCATACATGCCAAAGTCGCTGCCTGGCGAATTTCCGCATACTTACCATCAATTGCCGGCGAAATTAAGTATTGCCGCCCCTGTTCCGTCGAGTTCAATAACGTTATCGGATTGGAGCTAATTCGATTGGCCGTTTCGTAAACAGGATCGCCATTCGCAGGAATCCAAACGGACGCAGAACGGACTGCAGCAAACGCGGAATAGTGCACCAAAATGTTCCCAAACATAATTTGGTTTACCTGAACGATCAGCATCAACACCATTACAAAAAACGGCAATGTCAAAACAAAACTAAGGCTTTGCACCGAGCCCAATTCGTTGGAGTGCACCTTTCGAAGTCGAGCGAAATCCAGTTTCGCGCCGCTGATTGCAACCAGAACCCGCGCGGCAATAACAGCCACTATCAGGCACATGGCCCAAGGAGCGCAGGATGTTAAGATCGCTTGATTCATTAACCCATTTCCCAAAAATGGTCCGGAGTAACAAGTATAAAACTCGACTAGCAATATCCAAGGTTAAAACAACACCGCCAATTACCGCATCCCGTGGTATTCTTCAATTTCCGACTCAATCGCTGAAACAAAATAAACTTCGACTAAAACAAGAACTCGACAGCTTTGAATTTCACTATCAACAACGCAGCCAGCGCTGCCGGTGCGAGATAAAGTGGAATTTTCAGTTGCTGTTTTTCTTCCGGCGACAAGTCATCCCAGACACCAACGCCAAGCCGACACATTAATTGCTGCACAATGCGCTTTAATAATTTAATCATGCCTATTTTCCAGATCAGGATCACAAGCGCCATCGCACCGCCGATTACAAAGGTCCATAACAGAGTTTCAATTCCCGGTTCCAGTCCTAAGAATGCCC
>JAALLA010000041.1 GCA_011087765.1 Pirellulaceae bacterium | reverse complement strand
AAAATCACAAGCTTTTGGCGACGGTCGGCTGTTCTCGGGTGCTGGCATTTCAAGGTCGAATGGTCGAAGCCATTGACCTGATTTCAAGTGAGTTGCTGAAAATTGATTTCTATCCGGACTTACCTGACACGATGAAATCGCGTGTAGCCTTTCAATGGGCAAAGATATTAGAGACGATCGCTCTGAATGATGTTTCTTATTTTCGCAGTGACAATTCGCCTGAGAAGATAGCTGAAGACCAGGAGGAATTTTCTCGGTTTTCCAGTGTCGGTGGTTTTTTACTGGCTTCCTTCGATTTATTACGGCCTCGGTCCGTTGCGGTGGATACTCCAATTCCAGATCCAGAGAGTTTTCTGGCAAGTGTCGATGATCCAGTTTCGCAACTACCGCGAGATATAAACGGCACGGGTTCGTTTAGTTTGTCGTTGCTGCAGCGGCCGACAAATCTAGCGACGACCATTACCGCTGCCATTTCGACCAATGTACAGCCAATTTTAAACGTGCTCGGCGAGGTCGCTGCCCGCTCTCAATTGGAAATGAAATTTAGCAGTCAAGCAAAAGAGGCGTTGCGAGGTCGGTCGCGGGCAGTTGTTTTAGACTCGGTTTCAATTGGTGTATTGTTAGACGAAATTTTAGTCCCGCACCAATTGGTCTGGTACCAGAAAGACAGCACGATCACGGTTGTAAGTGAGGCCGAAGCGGGAGAGGCAGATACTTGCCAATTTCGTTATGATGCCGCGAACCGTGCATTTCAGCGATTCGAAATTGAATACAGCGAAAGTGATTACCGGAGATCTTCTCTGCTTTCTCGAGCTGGATTAGCCATTATTGAGCAGGACTACGATGTCGCAGCGAATCTGTTTCAGGAGCTACATCAGACTAATCCAAGCGGTGAGATCAACGCTAAGCTATTTTTTAATCTGGCGAAACTGAATCTGTTGCTCGACCGTCCGGAAGAGGCGATCCCAATGCTCTACAGTTCGATTGATCAAACGCGGGATGCCGATATTCAATCTAGTTGTTACTGCCTGTTGAGTGAACTCGAGATTTCCAAGGGCGATCTGAAAGAAGCGATTCGTTCGTCACACCGTGGGCTGGCTACGGCGATAACCACTCACCAGAAAACGACCTCGACATTGAACCTCGCCAGAGCTTATTTACTCAACAAGGACCCGTTTACGTGCAACGACAGTATTTTCCGGAATAAAAAATGGATTCCCAGACAGACGGTCGAGAGCTCCATCGCCGCTGTTTTAGGTTCTTATGCTCGCTCCATCGGTTTGAAGAATAAAAGTGAACTGACCAGAGAGCGTGCGCGTTTATTAGAGGCTGTGAGTTCGATCGATTCGAAACAGTGTTCCTCGTTTGTGGATTGTTATATTGCCGGTTTAAGTTATGCAAATTTAGGATTTCGAGACCGGGCGAGGGAAATGTACATCGGAGCACTGGCGAAGCCCGACATCGGGATTTGGCAACGAAGAATTGTTTTCGAATTAGCCATGCTTCAGAAGGACTCCGAACTCTACAACGCTTCCATCAAGACGTTGAACTCTTTAACGACCGAAGATGATCAATGGAAAATACGCGCTTTAGCTCAACTGGCAAAAATTTATATCGACCTGGATAACACAGATTTAAGCTATGAGATGTGCAAGGCACTTTGGCAAATGAATTTGAATGAAGAACAAAAAGAAGCGACGTTGCAACTAATGGGCGGGGTTTATCAGAAGCAAGGAAAGCATTTTTCAGCCGCGCTTTGTTTTGCAGGTTTACTTCCTGATGAACTTTGAACGAATTCAAGAGTTTGCAGTTGAACAATGTGGATAATGTTATGAATGAAATCAACGATAACAATTGGAAGCTTAAACTTCGCATTATTCTGCGTATGGTTTGGATTTGTGGACTGTTCTCTGTGACCGAGGTTGGCTGGGGACAAACTGGCCCCGACGAGACCCCGGTGTTGCCACCAGTGGCAAATTCAGTGGTGGGCGAAGCGGCGGTGCCGTCTTTAAATCGCCTCGACTCAGCCCCCGCTTCTGCCGCTCCGAAGCCACAGGATTCGCTGCGGTTACCAGTTAATCAACTGCCGCTTGATGCTGACGGCGGTTCCGAAAAAGATCCCAGATTAAAGGGGATTTTTGACCGAATCAAGTTGCTAAACAAGATTATTGAAGAGGATAAACATGTTCCGGAGACTAGCGAAATCCCTCCCAAGCCAACACCAGGCGAATTGATATTGGGCAATCCTGATCAGCTGAAAACCACGTTGCCAACGAAACCTGCCGCCGAGCCTGAGGTAACGCCCAATTCGCAGGCTCAAACAGAAATGCCAGGTGGATCGCAGGTTCTTGCGGAGCCAATGAACTCGCTTGAACTTGGGAACAGTCTGTATATGACTGCCAATTACCCTGCTGCTATTCGCAGTTACAGTATGCTTCTAAAGCAAGACATGGATAACCAGGAGGCAGCTTGGCTGCGTTTAATGCTGGGTTGTTGTTACCGTTACCAAGATGACTATATCAATGCGGAATCCATTTTCCGGAACGTTGCGGACCGTCGCGGTGCCGGTGAATTTTTAATGAAACATACAACCTGGAATTTGCAGTATTTAGAAGAACGTCGTAAACGTCGGGATGAATTTTTGGCGGTTGAAACGGAACTGGATGCCCTGCTTTTAGAGATAAATAATGAACCAACACAAAAATAACTCGGTGCAACTGGAGCAGCAGGTTGAACAGTCCATCCGGCAACTCCTCGAAAAGTATAAGGGACTAGATTGTTTAGCCGACGAAATGTTGCGGCGACAAGCAAATTCCGAATCGATTGAAGGCCAAATGAAGCAACTCAATCAAGGTAAAAGTGAGATTCAGGAGATTGAAGAACAGTCGCGAGGCGTTAAAGAACAATACCGGAATTCTCAACCGCAGGCTTCCGAAGCTATTTCGAACCTAACGAAGCAGACGGCTGAATTGCTCTTAGGGACTATTAAAAAAATCGATGCCCTGGAGTCGCATGCCCGTAAGGCTCATCAAAAGTTGGTGCCCAGCATTGATCAGGGCGTCCGAGTAAATCAGATGCAGAAGGCGTACGGCGGGTAAACGGATTTGCCCTTTCCAGTTGGCGTTAGTCTTTCCGGACCATTGCCCCTGGTTGGATAGTGAAAAGTAAAACAAAATTTCATGCCCTTGTTTTAGACAATATGCTCCCCGAATTAAATAATCAAACAACCGAACTGACCGCTCCTTCGGAAGCGGCTGCTGCGTTCAGTGTTGTCTTTCCAGACGCGGAATCGGTGAAAACAAATGCGGCTCGCAATCCGGATTTGCGAACTCGGAATATCTCATTTCAATCGAAGATAATGAGTGAGTTCTTTGAATTAGCAAAACTCTATGCAAAGAGCTCTGCTACTGTTTTGGTAACGGGTGAAAGTGGAAGTGGAAAAGAACTCTTTAGTCGGCTGATTCATCAGCAAAGTGGTCGGTCGGAGGAAAGGTTTGTCGCGGTTAACTGTGCGGCGGTGTCCGAGTCATTGGTTGAGAGTGAGTTCTTTGGGCATGAAAAGGGTGCGTTCACCGGAGCCTCGGCAGGGCGAGTCGGCTATTTTGAGCAGGCACAGGGAGGCACGCTGTTGCTGGATGAGATCAGTGAAATTCCACTCGCAATGCAGGCGAAGTTGTTAAGGGTCATCGAAGAACAGGAAGTCCAACCGGTTGGAAGTAACGTAGCCCGACCGATTGATGTGCGAATCGTCGCGACCACCAATCGCGATCTTGCCGTCGAAGTTGCGGAGGGGCGGTTTCGAGAGGATCTGTTTCATCGATTAAACGTACTTGAACTCGACCTGCCTCCGCTGCGAGATCGCATTTCAGATATCCCCCTGCTTGTGATGCATGTTGTGAACCTGTTTCAATCGGAGTCCCAGACGGGAAATCTGGAAGTAGACAAGGAAGCGATGCAGTGGTTGTGTCAGTATCATTGGCCGGGCAATGTTCGCGAATTGCGGAATGTCATCCATCGAGCTTGCGTGATTGCGGCGGATGGAAAGATTGGCTTAAATTGCCTCGCAAAGAAAAATCACCGAGCTCCGGAGAATGATGTCGATGGGCTTGCCGGTTTGACGTTGGCTGAGGTGGAACGCCGTTTGATCCTTTCGTCGTTATCCAAATTCCAGGGCAATAAGAGATTAGCTGCCGAAGAATTAGGTGTTACGGCTCGAACACTGTCAAACAAATTGAAGGTCTACTCTGAAGAGAGCAATATCTAGTCAGGGTAATACGGTTCAATTCCGGATTTTTATGAATCCCGTGGACGTAAGTGCCGATTGAAGCGTATCCAAGAGAGAAGGTGTTTCGCGCACCTCGAGCAATCTTTGGAGTTGGATTACTCGCCCGTGGTAGCGACGTCGGAGGTTGTCAATCCATGCGAGATCTCGCAGAATATTTTTTGACGGGTAAGAACTACGTCACTTTCAATCTCAGTCACTATTTTGACTAATTGGGTGAACGAATTGACGTTGAGTTTTGACATTAACTGGGCGCGATCTGACTCTACTGTCCGGAGTCCGATGTCTAAGAGGGAGGCCACGCGCTTGTTGGGTTCCCCTGCCATTAAATAAGTGAGAACGTCTTTTTCTCGGGTGCTTAGAATTTGGAACACCGGATTGTCATAGGGTCTTGTTTCTCGCAACGTCTGTTCACTAAGAAATGCTGCTTGAAAAACAGTTGCTAATTCACTGGGATCGATGTCTTTTTCGATGATTCCCATGGCTCCCGCGGCGCCTGCAATGAATGAGGCGCTAATTTGGCCGGTTGGCGTCGCAAGCAATAAGGGGTTTTCACGGGCAATCGAACGGTCTGAGAAATGTAGCTGTTCGCGCTGCCAGTAATCAAAATCAACGATCAGACAACGTGAGAAATATTGTCTGGAAGTGTTGATGGCTTCTTCGAGTTTTGCTGAAGAATAGACCTCAGCGTCGATTAACCTTGCCGCGTAGCACACCCGGTGCACAAGTGACTGGTCGTCCGTTGCGCAGATGATCAGTGAATTCGGTGGAGTGCTAAAGATCATAGAACCGATGGGAACGCGAATGAAATGGAGTCAAGTTTACTAGGGTCAATCATTGCTCAAGTTTGTCTTCTCTGGGCCTGAGCCGTTATCCAAAAACGGTTGTTCGAAATTCGAGGAATTCTGTCAATAGAGAATTGGATTTCGCAGAACCGGTTCCAGCCTCGATCTGCTTCTTTTAAACGTATTTGGTGTGCACCGAGCGGTCGGAGGTAGAGGCCGCTAGCAGATTTTTGTTGCGTAAGGCCAAGTTAATGGGCGGCAAAAATTTCCCCAACAGTGAAAGTCTTTCTATCTGCGTCAGAATTGGAGCCAAGCAATTTTGTTTGATTTCCCTGTTTTTGTTGGTTTGAAGTAAAAAATATTGCAAAAGGAAAGTTATGGCACTCGTTTTGCATTGTGGATTAATCCCGCAATCGTTTTTGACCCTTACCTCTGAAATTGACAGTGAACATACCAAGCCTACCTATCGATGTACCGCTGCGCGAAAATGATTCCGCGGCGGATGAACCTTTGAATAGTCCCCTACCCTCCGGTCTTACTTTTGAGAGTTTCACCGAGGCAGTCGAGGAAAATAATTCGGGAGCCGCTGTAGTATCAGAGATAGTCGCCCTTCCAGAACTGAACGATCTTAATCTCGAGTCTGGTCAGGCGATTCCTTTGATTGTTCAATCAACCGAGGTCGAGCCTGAATTGAGCGTGTTTGCAGAAATAACCACCGGTTCCGAATTAAAAGAGACCGCGGCGGAACTTGGTGTGGTGCCGGGAATGGTTGATGCTCTCGCGTCGCAAACTCAGGTCGTCTACGCGATGAGCGACGAAGTTGTTGTGCTCTCGGCAGATAGCGCGGAAGGAGTAGATTCTGGTTTGTTGTCTGGTTTGCAAGCGGTCATTGGAGCGCAAGAGAGTGGGTTTGAATTTTCGCAGGGCAATGAGAACGAATCAGAATCAACTGAGCCAAATTTGAAAGCTGCGCTTCCGGGGCTTATGCAGGAAGATTCAACGTTGCTAAATCGGGGATCTAAAACCACGGCGTTAACCGCTGGAAAAATGGAAGCTGTAACCGAGACCGTCACCGATAACTTAGTTCAACAGATTCGGCTGACGGAGCGGGGTGAGCAGAAGCAAATGACTTTGCAGCTCCATCCCTCTGAATTAGGGCAACTCACGTTGCAACTGGATTGGGACAAAGATGTTCTTCAGGTCAAAATTTTGGCAAGCGAAATGGTGGCAGCTGATTTGCTGAAACAGAATAAATCACAACTTGTTCAAGCGCTTGCCGAAAACGGAATCGATTTCGATTCACTTGATATTGGATATCAAAGTGAGCAATCGGATCCTCGTGACGAGAGTGAGGCTGAGTCAAGATTTATGAGCTCGGACTTGTTTAACGAGTCAGAGGAAGTAAGGCCGAGCGAGCAACCGGTGCCACGGGCAAGTAGCTCGATGATTGATATACGGGTGTAAAGCCGCCGTTTAGATCAACTGTTGACATAGTTTAAATTCAAAATAGAAAAAATAATAACTTTGGGAGACCGTGATGCCAGGGATAACATCGCAAGTAGCAACGAATGATTTTCTTAATCTGCTAACGGTGCAATTAAAAAATCAAGATCCGATCGAACCGGTCAATCAAGAAGATTTCATCGCGCAACTCGCACAGTTTTCGCAGTTAGAGCAAACCGAAGCGTTAAATTCGAATTTCGAACAGTTGCTGGAGACCACGCAACTTACGCAGGGAATAAACCTCGTCGGAAAGCAGGCCTCCTACACGGATGCAGTGACGGGGGAGAAAAAGACAGGACTTGTCGAGGAATTAATCGCTAACGGCGGTTCCGCCAATCTTTTGATTAATGGTGAACGCGTTGGTTTAAGTTTGATTTCCGGCGTCACGATTTAGTTTTTAACAATTAAGATTCCGATCGCAGCGTGCGTGGTGATTTTCACTTCGCGCGGTATTTCGCTTCACTTTTTATTCCCGATTTTAAGTGAAGTGGATTTGATTGGGGTGCGATCGATTTTACCTTTCAATTAGAGAGATCCAGATGAGTAAAAGTTTAATTACCGGTGCGACTGGGCTATTGGCTCACCAGCAAAAACTCGATGTCGTTGCAAGTAATATTGCAAACTTAAACACGACCGGGTTCAAATCACAACGGGTTTTATTTTCCGATCTGATCTACACCGATCGGGCACCTGCTGTGGGTGCTTCCGGAGACGTTGATGGTGGCGTGAATCCAATTCAAGTCGGTAACGGTGTTCGCGTAGCCGAGGTCTCGCAAAATTTTACACAGGGAGTTCTCAACGCGAGTAGTGGTGAATTTGATTATGCACTCGACGGTGATGGTTTCTTTGTAATCAAGGGAGATCAGCAAGCTTATACACGTGACGGTTCATTTTCAGTTGATTCCTCCGGATATTTAGTAGACCCAGCTACGGGTGGATACGTTCAGCGTTTTGGTGCTAAAGGAGAAGCGACAGGGACAGAGCCTGGTTTTCAAATTCCCGGAGACACGAGGATTCAGATCCCGCTGGGAGCGAGCGTTCCAGGGAAAGCGACGTCGACGGCAGAGTTGATTGGCAACTTGCCCGCTTCAGCTGTTCCGCCTCTTGCGGAGGTGCTAACGACTTCCTTCCCGTTTACAGCAGCGGGCGTGGCTGCCACCCCAACCACCTTGCTAAATGACCTCGATTTTAACGGAGTCAATTACGCCCCGGGCGATTCGATTGACATTGTAGGTACTAATGTCGATGGTTCTTCGTTCTCGACCAACCTGCCGGCTGACACAACCACGACGGTCGACGATCTTGTGAATTCAATCAACGCGAGCATTGTGGGGGCTTCGGTTACTCTCGACGCAACGGGGAACTTGTTGGTGACTGCCGACGATGTAGGCGACGCTTTGTTGAGTCTTCAATTGACGGACAACGCTGGTAACGTAGGAGAAACGGATTTTGAGGATGCAATTTTCATTGTGGAAACGGATGGTAAGTCCGGTGATACCGTCGATTCGACTTTGCAAATTTTTGATACCCGCGGCGAACCGCACTTGTTAAACGTCACCTTTGAGAAGACAGGAAATAATACTTGGTCCGCAAATTTTTCATCGAGTGATCCGCTGGTTACTCTTAACGACGGACTGATCTCGGAGATTCGATTTAACGAAGACGGTTCGTTTCAAATCATGAATGGTACTGGTTTGGGCGATGCCAATATTGAAGTGGACATTGACTCTATTGTTGAACCACAGGAAATCGATATTTCCCTCGACAGCCTTTCTCACCTGGCGACGAATTATTCTGCAACGTTCCAACAGGATGGTTTTTCTCCCGGTACGATCGTGAAGATGAATGTGTCTGCTGACGGAGTCGTGTCAGGGATTGCGAGCAATGGACGTGAAGTTCAAGTGGCTCAACTCGCGATTGCGAGATTTTCGAATCAACAGGGTCTCGAAAATCTTGGCGATAACTACTACGGGCAAACTGTGAACAGCGGTACACCCGATATCGGCGTCGGTGCCGCCAACGGTAGAGGAGCGGTTCGCGGGGAACACCTCGAATCGTCGAATGTTGATGTCGCTCTTGAGTTCACTCAATTGATTATTGCTCAACGTGGATTCTCAGCAAATGCGAGATCAATTACCGTTGCTACGGAAGTCTTGCAAGAATTGAATAATATCTTCTAAACCACATCACGATTATTGAGGGAGCGGTAAATCCATGTTGCTCCCTCACCGGTCGAAGTGAGTTCATCGGATAGGCCGTCTAGATCGTTGGCGAAAATGATCACGCCGATTTTCGATTGAGCTTTTGGATGTAGTTGAGGATTTCTGCGACCGCTTGATATAGTTCAAGCGGGATTTCATTGCCAATTTTCACATTTGCATAAAGAAAACGAGCCACTGGTTTTCGTTCAACCACGGCAACGCCATTGCTTTTGGCAATTTTGATAATCTTTTTAGCCAGCAGGTCAGCGCCTTTGGCGACCACAATTGGTGCCGGAGAAACCTGCGGATCATATTTTAAGGCAACCGCAAAGTGGGTTGGGTTGGTGATCACCACGGTTGCCTCGGGGACTTCTCTCGCCATTCGTTTTTGCGACATCTCATTTTGGATTTTTCGAATTCTGGCCTTCAGTTCTGGACTTCCCTCGATGTCCTTTTGCTCATCGCGAATTTCCTGCTTGGTCATCATCAAATCTTTGTTCTGTTTCCAGATTTGGAAACCAAGATCACCGATTCCTACCACGACCATCAGGAGCGCCGTCACCAAGCCGACTTGCAAAATGATGCTAGAGCCGATGGCCAGCATGTGTGGGTAATTACTAAACCCCGAGGTGGAGATTTGTTCAAAGTGTGCCATCGTGATCCAGTAACCCGCAATGATAATTGCAATCGTTTTTAAAATTGCGACAACGCCTCGGTTCACCGACCGCGTAGAAAAAATCCGTTTTAATCCGGATTGCGGAGAGAGTTTATTCCATTTGACATTCAATGGCTTCATAGAAATGTTGAATCGGGTTTGTAACGCACCAACGACAATGATCATCGCCATTAGCGGCAACATCAAACCCATGCAGGCAGCACCCACATTGGTAACGTGTCGCCTAAGACTGATTAGGATCGAATCGGGGTTTTCGATCATGGGGTTAAAAAAAGTAAGGCTTTCCCGGATGCAATCGAGGATAGCCTTAAAAAACCAATTCCCCATCAACATGAAGAAGCCAATGGCTGCCAGAATGATCAGACCGCCAACCAGTTCGGCGCTATAAGCCAGTTGGCCATCTTCGAGCGCCCGTTCTTTGCGGCGCTGTGTTGGCTGTTCTGTCGGTTGATCGTTACGTTCGGACATTACCGATTGATATTAGAGGTCGTGAGTTTACTGAAAGTAGGCGAAGAATTGTTCCAATTGAAATAGGTAAGTGCGGAAGTGCGCTTCCATTGATTTGATGATGATCGGAAAAAAGACAATGAGGCACAGGATGCCAATTCCACTTCGCAAGGTCATTCCTACCGAAAACAGGTTAAGCGTGGGTGCGGCTTTGTTGAGGAGTGATATAGCGATTGTCAAAATAAATAAGCTCACGCCGATTGGAGCCGCAATCATGCTGCCGTGAGTAGTAAGTGAACTGGCCATTTGAGTCAATAGCTCTGTCGGCAGCTCTGTGATCTCAATCTTGCCAGCGAGGTGAATTAGTGAGTAATGCACGATCCTGACCAGAAAATGATGGAGGTTTAAGCCAAAAAACAGTAAGACGGCAAAGGTTTCAAAAATTGTCGTAACCAGCGTAGAGGAATCGGAAGAACCCGGGCTCGTGACCGATGCCAGTGAGAGTCCAACTTCCTGGCCAACGTAGGCGCCGGCAATTTTTGCCTGAACAAACATGAATCCCAGAAGCACCGCCAGGAGAAACCCGATTGTAATTTCTTTTATCAAAAATAACGTCGAGACAACGATGTCGATTTGATTAACGTAAAACAGTTCTTGCGGAAGGGCTCCGAACCAAAACACAGTTAACGACATTGCGAGTCCGGCTTTGACCAAATGGGGTAACTGGCGTTGCGCAAAAATTGGAAGAAACGCGACGAATGCCGAGACACGCGCGAGGATTAAAATAAAGTTAAATAACTGATGTTCCGCCGTCATAGAATTTGGTTCATGTAGCTAAACATTTCGACCGTGAAATCTTTTAGCGTCGAAAGGTACCAGGGCGTCAGGAAAATAATGATGGCGACGACGGCGACAATTCGAGGAGCGAATGTCAGAGTCTGTTCCTGAATGCTGGTGACTGTTTGTGCGATACTGATCAAGACGCCAACCACGAGGCTGACGATGACAATCGGAGCCACCAGTAGCAGGGAAGTTGTAAACAGGTTCCTGCCGATCACAATTGCTTCTGAGACTTCCATGTCTTGATCCTATTTGCCGCGGTATTCAGGTTGCTTTGTTGCCTAAGCCAATTATCTACGAAAGCTCTTGATGGGAGTTGCACCTGGAGGCCGTGGATTGATGAGCGTATCCATGATTTCCGCGACGAGCGTTGGGCTGTCAAGTTCGGCAATGATCTTGGCTTGCTGTCGGTCCTCGAGGCTTTCCAGAAGATTGGCAACGAGTTTTAGGTTTCCCTGTTCGGTGTATTCCTTAAGAATCTCTGCCGCCATGGCGGGGTCTTGAGTTCGGAACATGGCCTTCAGGCTGTTTACCTGTTGTTTCAGTTCTTCACTGGCTAAATCACCGACCTTTTTTCCCAGTCGATTTTCATACATCGAAAGTTCTTTTACTTCTTTCTGGACGGCTTCTTTCTCAAGCTTAAGGAAGTTAGTTGCTTCTTTAGCCTCGTTGATTTTAGAGTCAATCTTTTTTGAAAAAGATTCGAGTTCGCTTCGTTCTCTTTCGAGATCTTCCCGGAGAAGGGAGATTCGCTTTTCTTCTTTTTTAAGCCGCTCCTCTTTTTCCTGCAGCTTTTTTTCACTTTGAATAATGGAGTTCATGAGATCGAGCGCGACACTGGGCGGCATTGGGACATCGGGGCGAATCCCTAAAGGCATTTGTTCCTGAGCCTTGGTTGAGTCCACCATCGGCAGTTTGCCGTCAAATTGTGTGATTGGATCCGACTCTGCTGGCTCTTCTTTTTTGACAAAGAAGATATTGGAGGTATATGCAGAGGCAGCGAACAGCAGGCCGCCGATGACTACAGCAATGATAATTGATTTCATCTTTTCGTTCCTTTAAAACCGGTATTAAGGTACCGTTCATCAGCTGTCGCATGTTCGCGTTTTGTTTCTTCGTAAATCAATTCAGCTAATTTTCGTTCGATCAATTTTTCCATTGAATCGATTTTTGACATTTGTTTTCTAATGATCTGTTTTTGATTTTCAAAATCAAGTTTGGCTTCTTTGAGTTTTTCTTGAGTTGTTTCTAGTTCTATTTGCAGTTGATCGATCAGTGGTTTTCGAATCAAACAATTGCTGACTGTCATATTTGACGAATCTAGTCCTGCGAGCGAATGCTTTATTTTTGTTTGGTGTATGTGTAGCGCCGTTTCAGTTTTTTTAAGCAGGGTGCTCTTTTTGCTTAATTGAAATTTTTGTTGATCCAATTCTTTTTTATAGAAATCTAAAACCTTGTTAAGTTTTTCAATTTTCTTGGTTTGATTCATTGGAAGTTCTCAGGCCGAACGTTGCATGATGCGACAAGTGTCATCAGCTTGGTGGATACTGGTGCTGGAGCATGTCAACGAGTCTCTGCATTTGTCGTTTGGTGTCTTCAATTGAACACGGAGCTTGCAAGGGTTGTTGGAGAAATTGACAAATTTTCGGATACATTTCAACGGCAATATCCGTAGCTGGAGAGGCTCCCTTGGTGTAGGCCCCAACCTGGATTAGATCAATGACATCCTGGTATTTGGCCATGATTTGTCGGATAGCGACTGCGGAGGAGGCGTGTACCGGTTCAGTTAGTTCCTGGAATAGCCGACTCAAGCTTTGCAAAATACTGATTGGCGGATAGTGGCCTGCGTTGGCGAGATCCCGGTCGAGGACAATGTGGCCATCCAAAATAGAACGGGCGGAGTCAGCAATCGGATCATTCATGTCGTCGCCGTCAACCAGAACGGTTAGCAAGCCGGTAATGGAGCCACGGTCAGAATTTCCGAGTTGTTCCAGTAACGTAGCCATCTTTTGGAAAACCGAAGGTGTGTAACCGCGAGTCGTCGGGGGTTCACCCAGCATCAATCCGAGGTCGCGTTGCGCCATCGCGAATCGAGTCAGGCTGTCGAGCATCAGAAACACACTTTTTCCCTGTTTCCGATGCCAGTTGGCAATGGCGATGGCAGACTCTGCTGCACGGACTCTGGCCAGCGGACTCTCATTCGCCGTGGAAACGATGACAATTGACTTAGCCATTCCTTCCGCACCAAGTGATTCGTTAATGAAGGGAAGGACTTCTCGACCTCGCTCACCAATCAGAGCAACAACATTCAAATCCGCACTGGCGTAACGTGCGATTTGTCCTAGCAGGGTGCTTTTGCCGACGCCACTTCCGGCGAATAATCCGACGCGTTGGCCCTTTCCAATGGTCAACATTCCGTCGATAGCTTTTTGTCCGGTTGAGAAAACTTCATCAACTGGTTTTCGGGTCAGTGCATTGGGTGGATCCAGCACTACGCTTTTAAATCGTTGAGTTCCGAGTTTTCCATTCCCATCGATCGGTTCACCAATGGCGTTAATAACACGGCCTAGCAATTGGTCACCGACGGGCACTTTCATGGGGCGTCCAAGTGAAAAAACTCGATCACCGCGCTGAAGCTGATTGTTGTGCGAAAAGGGCATTAGCTGAACGAGATCGTCCGAAAATCCAATGACTTCAGCGAGCGTGTTGGGGCCGGACTTATTTTCAATCTCTACGAGCTCGCCCACACTAGCGGGTAAAGATGCGGTGATCGCCCCCTGGGCAACGGTTAAGCAACCCACAGGCTGCAGGGATCGCGTATTGTTGACGATTTCGGAGCATCGGCTAAGAACGTTTTCGGAGAATTTACTCATCAATGATCTCCGTTAGTCCCGCTTGGATTTCGTCCAGTTGAGTTTCCATTCGGGAAAGTAGCTCATAAGTGTCAAATTCGACTCTGCATTCTCCAGGTTCAATCGAATCGTCAATCTGAAAGCTAATTTCTTCCGCGTTGGTGTCTTCGGAAATTTTCTTTTTAATGGACTCCAGGTTGATTGGATTTACATAAACACCAACGGGAGTTTCGGGGCGAGCGAGTGCTTCGGACAGAATTTTGGTGAGGCGTTTTTCTTTGAGTTCCTGAGATTCACCGACCAGATTTTCAACAATAATGCGCGACAGAGAAATGGAAAGGGAAACGACTTCGTCGGCAAACTCGGAAGTTTTGAGATCGATACTGTCAATTCCGGTGGCGATGTTCTCAAGCAACCCATTCATGCGCTCATTGATCGCGGTGGATGCCACTTCCGCGGTAATTGGGTTTACGGCAGGAGTCACCGGAGCTGACCGATCGGTAAATCGGCAGTTTTTAACTTGGCGATTGAATTGTACGTGGTGTTCAATCATAGTTAGTTCAAGGTAATGTCCCCTGCTTCATCTAAGCGAGCCATGGCGTCGACGAGTTGTTTTCTGGCTTCTTCGATTTCGTGGCCTTTAGCGCCAACGGTGTATTCCATTTCATCCTCGATTGCTTGGCGAGCACGTTTGGAAACATTTTTGAAGAGCTTTTCTGCGACGTCCGGGTCGGCCTGTTGGAGGGCGACCGCAAGGATTTCAGATTTGGTTTGGCCAATTAATTTTTGAGTGTCACGGTCATCGAGCCGCAGGATGTCGTCAAATACGTACAATTTGGCTCGAATCGCAAGAACCATTTCTTCATCGCGATCATTAAGTTTTTCGATTAGGCCTTTGCGAATATCCTTTGGCAGCGAACGCATTAATTGAGCCAGCGTGTCGATTCGGCTTGTGGTTTCTTTTTTAACGGTAACCGCATTGGCTTTTTGGAAAGTCGTTTTTAAGACTTCCTCGACAATGCGTTCTGGTACGACACTCTCTTCACTTAGGTAGATAATCACTTGATCCCGAATATGGTCGTCAAGCTCTTTTATTATCTCGGCGCCCAAATGAGTTTCCAGCAGGTTGACCACGAGCGCAACTGTTTTGGCGTTGTCATCGGCCAGTGCGGTTGAGATTTGAAATGCGTCGAGTTGATTCAGGTCGCGGACATAGTCACCGGATTCGTCGATCTTTTCAAATACGACTGGTTCTTCGGAGGGAATCGATTGCGTAACCGGTTGTTCCTGGTTCTTAAGTTTCTTTCTTTTTGCGATCCGCATGGCGGTCGAAGCCTGTTGGATTTCCGGGCCAAGTGTTTTCATCGCGAAGGAAAAATATCGACTGAAATCACGGATGATAAACTCGATCTCTTCGTCACTGGGAGGATCAGTTTTATATTCATCGAGTAAGTTCTTGATGAAATTCGAGCGTGTAGGGTTCATCTTCTTCAATGCAGCATTCACTGCATCGGGGCCTAGCACGCTAAGCAATAGCGCGAGTCGTTCTTCTGTTGAAAGCGATGACATTTCTTATTTGACTCAGGCGGCTACGGTGGCTGATTCGTCTTTGGTTTCCGTCTCGGTTTCGAGACTGGCCCATGAATCAATGATCTTGGCGAATACTTCAGGGTTTTGTTTGACCAATTCACTCAATTGTGTCAATTGCGATGTTGGAGCAGCGGTGGCTTCATTCGTGACGATTGGGTCAGGCTGGAACTTTTTGAAGGTTCGAAGAGCAATGAACAGGGCGACCAGAGCCGCGATTCCAAGCGAGATGTTTTTCAAAATTTCATTGATTTGATCCCAGGGGATCGTGCTGGTCGCAACCGCATCGAGCGGTTCCTCGGTTACAAAATCGATGAAATCGACGGTGATTTGGTCTTTGCCGATTCGAACTCCACAGGCGGTGCCAATGGATGACTCAAGGGTTTTCTTAAGGTCTGCAATTTGCGTTGCATCTCGGTTTTCTTTATTGATTGTGACAGCAATCGAAAGCGCGTTAAGTGACGCCCCGTCGATTGTTTCGGTCCGTTTTAGTTCTGAAAAATCCCATGTGTTCTCCTGCTCTTCCATCTTAAGCTGGCTTTTGTCAGCGGCAGCTGGAAAGGTCTGGTTCATCGGTGTAAGCCCGGCTGGGCCCAGATTTGCGGCAGCACCAGCGACGCCACCCGCCGAGGTGGCTGCGATGTCCATTTGCTGTTTAATGTTTTCTTTAACGAGAAATTTGTCTGGTCCTAATTCGCGACTTTCTTGGACTGCCTTCTCGAATTTATAGTCGGCGGTGACTTCAACATTGAAGTTCCCCCACCCAAAGAGATTGCGCAGTTGGTTTTCCGCCTTTCGTTTTAAGGCGCTCTCCCGCTCCGCAACAAACTCCTCTTTTTTGCCGAGGTTCATCCCCTCGGTGTCGGTGCTGTATTGATTCCCTTTGGTGTCTGATATCGAAACAGAACTGGGTAGCAGCCCCGGCACTGCGGAGGCGACAAAATCAGCAATTGCGGCTGCATCAGCTTCATTAAATTTCTCGAGGTGAGACGTTTCGATGAGAACTGAGGCTGTCGGATCGGTGGATTGTCTTATGAAAGCCTGTTTTTCTGGGATGCTCAGGTGTACATTTGCAGTTTTAACACTTCTGATTTTCTCAATGTCCAGTTTCAGCCGCCGCTCAAGATTTGTGTTGAGGTAATATTGCTGGCTGACTGGATCCATCCAGGGGGAAATTTCTTCCATTTCGCCGCCGGCACTGTTCATCCCAGCTTTTCCTGCCGCGATTCTCGCTCGCGATAATTTACTGGCTCCCACCATGATCATCGAACCGGAGCCTTTGATCTGATAAGTGATGTTCTCTGCATCCAGGGCCGCCATGATTTTTGCGGCCTGGCCGGGATCATCAATGTCGCGAGCGAGGAGGACGTAGTTGGGTTGGGCGGACCAAATACCCACCGAAATGATACCACCAACGCAGATCGTAAGCAGTAACGCAATCCCCACTCGACCAGCGCCTGTAGAGTCTCTCCAAATTAAGAGAGCTTGGTTTAGAAAGGATTTCAAAGTTTGCATAGGTCTCTCGAATCGGAATCCTCACGCTGGAAATTGGTAATACCAATTCAAAAACAAATGACAACTAGAATTGCATTCGCATCAGGTCGTTGTAGGAATCGATTAGTTTATTTCTTATTTCCATGAATAGCTGAAATGACATCTCGGCATTGGCGACTGCCAACACGACTTGATGCACGTTATCTGTTTTTCCCTGTACCAGATCATCAATCGCCTGATCAGAGATCATTTGGTTTTCATTTGTTTGCTGGACAAAGCTGTCAACCAACTTTGAAAAGCCACCTTCACCATTACTTCGTGATGCCCCTTTGTTACCGCCAAGACTGGAAATGCTATCCAGTGAAGGAATCGATGAAGCCGATACAATTGGGTTCATCTAGGGACTCGCAATAAGGTCAACGTTTGTTCCACCATGTCTTTAAAAGACGAAAGCGCCTTCAAGTTTGCTTCGTAAGAACGACTTGCGGTGATTAGGTCAACCATTTCATTGGGGATTTGCACGTTCGGCATGCTCACCATTCCATCCTCATCCGCGTCCTGATGACCAGGTTTATAAATCCTCTCAAAAGGGCTTTGGTCGGCTTCCATGCCCATCACGCGAACGCCCTGCAGTCCCGAGGTGTTTCCGGCCCGGGGGTCAAGGATTTCCGAGAATACGAGTTGTTTGCGGCGGTAGGGAAGTCCATCGGCTGATCTAGTTGTGTTCGCATTAGCAATGTTGTTGGCAACCGTTTCCATGCGCATACGCTCGGCAGACATGCCCGAAGCGCTGATATCAGCTGCTGAAAAAAGGTTGGTAAACATCTAAACTAATTCCCAAAGTTGACTGGCGGATTAACCGTTAATTGCTTGTTTCAAGATTCCCATTTTCGAACCCAACAGTTGAGTCAGTGTTTGATAGGCCAGCGTGTTTTTCTTGAGGGCAGCAAGCTCTCGATCGAGGTCAACGTTGTTGCCATCACGTCGCTCAGCTAGTCCTTTGACCTGGCTGACTTCATAGTCTGTGGTTGCGACTTCACCTGCATCGTTGTCCAACCTCGCTAACAGTTGGTCGAAATTGACCTCCCGGGTTTGGTACCCCGGCGTATTAATGTTGGCAAGGTTTTGGCTGGAAACGCGATGGTTCTGGGAAGCAAATTGAATGGCTTCCTGAAGCGCTTTGAATTGTTCAACTTTTCCGATCATACTACCTAGATCGGTTGGGTTGGCTTTAACCCTGAACAAGTAGCAACAAGATTGCGGGTTCCCGCATCAAGGTTTGGCGAATCGGTTTCTCGCGCGCCTGGGGGATCGCGACTCTCAACCTCTCGGTCATTTCAGTCGGTTGACCACTTGGGTTGCAGGTGATGGGCGTGATTAAGCTAGCACAATGGCATCGACGCCTTGGTTACGTGAACTTGTAGCCCGCGTTTGTTCCCCGATCTCTGTTTGAGGTTCTTTGATTTAAGAAAGAAGCCGAACTCCTACAAACGTCATATTTGGTTTTACTAACCGCCAATCCCCTAAGTCGGGTGTGATCGACCCGAATAATCGGATTTGCCTGTTTGCCGGCGGCATTCACTTAGCGCGCAACAAGCCTGAAAACTGAAACAAAATCAAAAAATTTAAATTAAAAACGGTGGTTTCCCCAGAGATGACCAATACTTCGGAATAGTCATGCGCTTTTGAAATAACCGGAAATTCGATCAGTGAATCGATTTAGGCATTTCATAGAGGCGATGATTAAGGGGAGACGCGACCCTCATTCACTAACGATTTGATCCAAACCTAGTAATTAACGCCGATGGACATAGCAACAATTGTAGGTCTATTAGCCGGTTTCGGCCTAATCTTTACCGCCATTCAAATTGGAGGCGATAAAGGTCTCGAGCCGTTTATCGATTATCCTTCGGTCATGATCACAGTCGGCGGTTCCTTCGCGGCCTTGCTGATTAACTTCCCATTAAAGACGTGTCTTTCGACTGTAACGGTGATTAAGAAGTGTTTCATTTCACAATTGCCGGAGTCGAAAGCACTTATTGCCCAGTTCAAGAACCTGGCAATCATTGTTCGAAAAGATGGTTTGTTAGCACTTGAATCAGAGCTCGAAAATATCGACGATGAGTTCATGAAGCGAGGTTTAGAGATCGTTATTGGTGGTGCTGATGAGGATCAGGTTAGGAACGTCCTCGAAACAGAACTGGCTTCGATTGAGCATCGGCATGCAGTAGGCAAAAATCTTCTTGACTCGACAGGCGCAGCGGCACCGGCGTTTGGCATGATCGGCACACTCGTTGGTTTGGTGCAAATGCTGCAATCACTGGACGATCCCAGCAAGATTGGTAAAGGGATGGCAGTCGCACTTTTGACCACACTGTACGGTGCGGTGATTGCGAATGTAGTTTGCATTCCACTGGCTGGAAAGCTTGAAGCTCGTTCCAAAGAAGAGGTGGCTTGTCGAGAATTGATGATCACGGGAATCACGGCACTTGCGAAAGGTCTGGCTCCGCCGGTCGTTGAAGACGTCTTGGTAGCCTATCTGTCTCCCAACTCGAGGCAGGTGTTTCAATTGGAAAAGGATGGCAACTAAGCTCAACACGGGAGCGAATTTGCGATGGCTTTCAAGTAAGAAGCAAATTGGTTTTTGTGATTAATTCAGTCGGTGGCGTACCATGGCGAAAGAAAAACAATTACCGGAGCCCAAAGGTGATATTCCCGCTTGGTTTATGACTTACAGTGACGTTATTACGCTCCTGATGACTTTCTTTATTCTCTTGCTGACATTTTCTACGACTGAACCCGAGCGGTTTGAAAAGACGATTTCGACGATTTTTTCTAACGGTTCGGCGACGGGTGTCGCGGGCAAAAAGATTAAGCACAATGATCATGATTCGTTCATAAGCCGTTTGCGTGTACCTGCAGCACGGATCGCGATTCGTGGTGCTACGATGCCTCCCATTTTAAGACAGCCCGCAACCGAGACCTGGGGGAATGGGCTCAAATCGTTGACGGATGAGGAAGCTGAACAAAATGAGCTCACGTCACATTCGTTTGAGGTTCCGCTGGCTTTGCTATTTGATTCCAACGATGAGTTGACTTTCCGTGGTCGTCATATCTGCGGAATGTTGTCAAAGCAATTGCAGGATTTGCCTTTTCGGGCGTCCCTTCAGTATTCAAATAAAACAGATACTGACCGGCTATCGACCGTCATGGACTATTTATTTCATACTGAAATGACTCGTCCTGGGCAGGTGGCTATGACCTTACGGCGGCAGGGTGAGGTTGCTAATTCAAATTTGCGCATTGTGATTGAGCGTTTCACTCCGAATGCCCACAGCGGTTACGCTACTGGATTGAGGAAATAGCTCAAATGGCAAGAAAAAAAACACCAATTTCTAAACCGAGTAAGGCTTACCTTATTTCATTTGGCGATACGATGACTGCGCTGTTGGCCTTTTTTATTGTTCTCAACGCATTCGCAAAGGAACAGACGGGGGCAAACATGTACGCGGGTACGGGATCGTTCATGAGTGCCAAGAGGACGATCGCATTGTCCGGCGGGGAACCCGGCGATCGCTCAAGATTATTGATTACTAAAAAAGCACCAAGTCCAATTTATGCTGTCCACAGCGAGAATGTTGAGAAAGATTTAAAAGCGCATTTTGGTCCGGATGAAGAGGGTGACCAAGAGTTGATTATCGACAGACAGACCGAGGAGTTCAAACGTTTCCTTACGAATATTGGCAGGGAATTTGACGTGGATGAGTTGCCACCGACTCGCAGTCAAATCGTCTTTGATTCATTTGAAAATCTTCAACGGATCGAAGAGGGTAAGGTTCGGGAGCCGTTGCAGAAAGATGCAATCCAATTGGCGTCGTCAGCCATCACCAAGCTTGCCAGAGACGATTTTTCACTGGAAATCGTTGTCTGGGCGCGAATGCCGTCCAAGGGTTGCCTGATCGAAGCTATGGACTCTGCAGAAGCAATTCGCAATCAGATTGATCGCAGCTTTCGACTCAATGAGGCGGTTAAATCAAGAATGAATGTTTCTGCGAAACCGTGGTTGTTTTCTAATTCAACTCGGCCGCGAATCTCGTTCGTAATCTCACGCCTTGATAAATAGTCGCCTCCAGTAATGCGTTTGGAAGAGATTGCCAATTGATGCTTTTTTTCATCATTGGATCGAGCGGCACTGGAATATATCCTCCCCTTCGGGTTAACCGACAGGACCGTTTGATTTTTTTGTAACAGTGGTTGTTCTTTTCGGTTTGAGGTTACCTCAGCCGCAAGGTAACGCAAATTTAAACGATTACATTTATGGAACGGTGTTCGCTGAGCGACAGTGTTCCCTGAAGGATTGTTAAGTAAGAGCAGGATGCCCCCAGATTAGTTCAGAAGTTGTTAGGTGCCGTACACAGATTGAGTTTGGACCCAATTCTGTATGACCTAAACAGTTGTTTTGCTAAAAGATATGCGTTTCGTCTCAGCATAGCCGAGGGAAACGTTCCAAAGGGTAAGCTCATGGAATCCACTCAGCTAAAAAAATTGAACATTGAGGATCTTCCCAGTCCTCCTTCGGTTGCGGTCAAACTCCTCGAGTTGTTTGACGACCCTGATGTCGCCTTAAAAGACATCGCAAAAGTCATTCAGGTAGATCCGGCGCTCACGGCAAAAATCGTCTCCTATTGCAATTCTCCATTGATTCAAGCGGCGCGACCTATCGAGACTCTCGACGGTGCGATTGTTATGCTTGGAATGGGCGCAGTTCGCATGCTCGCACTTTCATTCTCGCTATTCAATGTTGCGGAAGAGGAAGGTGGTTTTGACTATTCGGCCTTTTGGACAAAATCTTTAGCACTTGCGGTTTCGACACAGTCAATTTCGCATTTGACGCAGATGAATCCGGACGAGAGTTTTCTCGCTGGTTTGATGACCAATATTGGTGAAATTGCAATTTATCGCCAAACGCCTGATGACGCGTTGACGGGTTCGAAGGTCAATTCGATCGAGTCCGTGATCGAGCACGAAAATAAATCGCTTGGATTTAACCGTTTCGAAGTCGGAGCTGAAATTTTAAGTCGCTGGAACTTCCCGGAGGCGGTGGTTCAATTTGTAAAGGACATCAATCAAGATCAGACAGGTAAACAGCGACGGCAAGCTGATTTGTCCTGGCAGTTGGCCAGTTTGTTTAGTTCGACGGATGCAACGTTGGAGCAAATTCAATCATGTAAACAAAAGTTTCACGGCGAATTAGCAATCAATGAAGAGGCTTTGGAACTGTTGTTTGCTGCTGCTCAAACCAAGTGGATCGATTACGCGAAACTCTTGAGTTTCCGCCACGACGGCACCACAATGTCCCTGCGGGAGATCGAATTAGCTGCCAAAGCTAAAATGACTGAAATCTCAATTTCTCATGTAAACGCTCAACAGAAAATTGCTGCTGAGAATGAGAAATTGAGAACGACCGTGTACCGTGACCCGTTGACGGACGTGTTAAATCGCCGAGCCTATGAAGAACAATCCAGTCAGGCTTTTGCACGCTGTTGTCGAGTCAAGAGTTTTTACTCGTTGCTGGTCGTTGACATTGACTATTTCAAAGAGTGTAACGATTCCTACGGGCATCAAATCGGTGATGAGGCACTGATTCATATCGCAAAATTACTCACGAGTGTTTTGCGGGAATACGATAATGTCTATCGCTACGGAGGCGAGGAGTTTATCGTTACCTTGAGCGATTGCAATCAAGAAATGTCGTTGGCAGTCGCTGAACGACTGCGTGGATTAGTCGAGAGCAATCCATTAAAAACAGATGGCAAGGTGATTCGATTGACGATCTCGGTAGGTGTTGTTTCTACCGAATTCGCGAATGCTCAATCGGTTGTCGAGTTGTTTGAGATGGCTGACAAGTGTCTCTATCGAGCCAAGGCGAGCGGTAGAAACCAGTGCATTTTGATGGCGCAGGATATTCTTGACTCATTGAACTTTCAGTCTACGGAAACGATTGAGCAAACTTAGAGGTGCCTACCGGTTCGCTTGACGCCGATCCGCAGTTTTGAAGCTAATACTGCTCACCCATCATTTCTCCATCTGCCCGGTCTCCCAAAGTCTGATAGACGATAGGGTCGATATTATTGGAGAGGGAAGAGACGCGTCCATCAGCAAAACAGAAGTTTGTGATGCCGGGGTGCCGGCTGCCGAAACCGCCAACTTCTTTTAGATTTGTCGGAGGTGCTGCCTGAACAATTGCTCCTGGGGCCATGGCAATAATAGGACTCGTGTTGCGGAGCGATGCTCGAGTGCCTGACGCCCAGCCGAGGCTGCTTGATTCGTCAGTCTGGAGTTCTCCAACGAGAATTGTGTTGCTGCTTCCATCGTAGATGTCGCCGTAACTGATCTCGCTATTTAAAAATAGCAGGCCGTTGTTATCGGTATCGATCGGTGCTTCGGTACTGTGATGGCAGCCCGCGTAGCTAGTTAATCCCGCCGTTCCATCGAAAGCCGAAAAATAATCGGAGGGGCATTCGTAGAGTGAGATTCTTTGTTCGCGGGCGGGGGCATTGGCAGGGGCATAGGTTCCCAGCGATTTATCAAAGCGATTTGCGATTCCAGACTGCTCGATGTACGGCAACAGCTCAACAAGGAAACTGACATGCTGCCCAATCGGCTGTGAGAGAATGGGCCCCGTTGGATTGGTGACTCCAGGAGGGAGATGTTCATGACCAAATTCATAGTTATGAAGTGCGATTCCGAGTTGTGCGATATTGTTTGAGCAGCTAACACGGCGGGCAGCTTCCCGGACTTGCTGGACAGCGGGTAACAACATGCCGATCAGGATTCCAATAATGGCGACGACAACGAGTAATTCAACAAGCGTGAATGCAGTACGATGGCAAACTCTTAAGTGCGGTTGCGATAAACGAGACATGTTAATTCCTTTTTCTCAATCCTGGCCTGGTTGGCCGTGCAGTATTTGCGATAGCTGGTTGCGTGGGGTGTCTATTTAGTAATTCAGTGATAAACCTGGAGCGTGATTGAACGCACCGTTGTGGTTTCAGGTGTTGATTTGTTTTTTTGAATCGTTGCTACAACTGTCATCCGTTGTGCTTTGTCAATTTCCGTCGCCGGGAGGATTTTGATTTCAACTACTGCGCTATCTAGATTTGACAGAGGTTGAGAAAGAGTGATACGTTCTCCCTCGTAGGATTGGTTCAATTTGAAATTCTGTAGTCCGCGTTGAATGCCCGCCTCAAGTAGCCAGTGCGTCTGGTTCATTTGCTGGTGTTGGCGAAGGCCCCGCCGCGTAGTAAGACTCATGTGCACACATCCGAGTAATATGGACGTTGTAAAACCCAGGCAGACGAGGACTGTAATTAAGACTGTCCCTTTTCGAGAATTTCTAATTCCTCGTTTCATTGTTGTTCTCCTTGAAGCAACTCTGCGTCCGGCGACAAGTTGGTTCCCCAGCGATTGAGTTTTGACCGAACGTGGAGTTCGGTAATTGCCGTCTCGTTAGATTGCAACTTCTGTTGAACCTGCTGCCGGCGGTTAACAGGGGGCCGGCTGACGATGAGCGAAATCCAATCAGGCAGTTCGGTGTCATCAAATCTGGGGCTCGAACCTGATGAAAGAGCGAACTGTTCTTGTTGAGTTCGTCGGCCATCGGAAGATCTTTTGAAAAAATTAACGGCGTGCTCATTGATGGTGTAAGTAATCTCTGAAAGATCTTGGTTTTGAAGGCAAATTTGCTGGTCACTGATCATAGAAATGGATTTGCACCGTTGGACGTCTTGCCGAAACTGGGAGGCGAGCCGGGTTAAGCTTAAATGTTGCACTTGTTGCTTTTTCATGTTCGATGAAAAAGTCATCGTTTGGTGCAGCCAAGCCACTGTTACTAGGAACATGACCATCAGCGCCGGCATTAATAGCGTGAGTTGGATTAAAGAGAAGCCGCGGCGATTCATGCGAACTGGCATTACCGGATCCCCTTTCCAAAGCTGGCAGTTTTGGGGGTTTCTGGCGGCACAACTGACCATTGTTGATGGGGCTGGTTCGAGATCGGAAAGGTGATGCTGGATTGCGACTGAGAATTAACCCTTGGGGGAGTGTTTTGAATCCAACCAGAGATTTCCAGTGGTTTTCCCGGGTGGCGTTTATCCCAGTTTAATTGGAGCGTCAGTCGAGTTCCCAGCAGGTCTCTTTTTAATGAGCCTGTCAGCTTTGGATTCCGGAGGGCGTTTTTGCAGAGGGTGGAAGGTGTGAGGTTTGCCAGCGCGGTTGAAGCTTGATTTTCGTTCAACTGAGTGATTGATTCGAGTTGATTATTCAGTTCCTCCATGGCAATTCGCTGGTGACGAATATCTTTCCATACAAGTCGTATTTGGAAACTGCAGGTTGTAAAAAAAGTAATAACGCTCAACAGCGTAATAGCAGCAACTAACAACTCGACGGTCAAAATACCGGAGCGGCTCACTTGCACGCCTGCAAATTTTTTACTGTTTGTCTTTGGATTTTTAACCATGTTTCTGGCCTGTCGGAATTAACCAACGGCTGCAATTAATTCGAGATAATAAAGAAAAACGGTATTGAAAAATGCGATGATCAACAAAGCAATGCAAACATCGAGTGTTGTGATAAACCAATGGACGAAAAAAGACCTTCGGTGATTTTTCTTTTGCTGAATCCGAATTCCTGACGACCGTAACAGCCAAGACTGGGTCTTGATATTCCCCGCTAAGTTTAATGCTTTGACTTCGCGTTGGGAGATTATTTTTTTGTTTTCGAGTTCCTGCCATGTGTTTGAATCAAGCGGTGTTTGTTTAATTGAGTCGGTTGCCTCGGGTATTGCTTCTTTGACTATTTCAGATCTGCGGTTCTCATTTGGATGGTCGCCCTGGAAATGTGAATTTAACAATGCTAGGGCGAGGCGATTGTTTGTCTGCATCGAGTAAATCGGTCTTTTCCAGTGCATTGGATTCCAGGTGCGTAGGTAGGCACAACCAAGGCTCAGCCACAACGGTGTGAAAATTAGAAATAATAGAGGCGTCACGATCCAGAAGAACCCATAGCCGTATCCTAGGAACTCGGTAAGTACTTGCAGTCTCGGCGGGGCTTCGATGCCGTACTCTTTGATCATGAGAGAAAGTTCGGGGAGAATTCGCGAACAAAACCAGCTGAATAAAAACCCAATAAATAAGGTGCGAAAAATGAATCGGATGATGCGTGAAGCTTCGCCTTCGACTGGATTGTAAGATCTAAGTTGGATGGGGGTGGCGTAGGTCAGAATGCCTTCGAAAAATTCCGAGAGAGTACCATCATGCTCTGCGATTTGGATTGCGCTTACACAATTCTGTGGAAGGATGCCGTCTGTGAGGCTCAGTGCTTCAATGTAAGGTATTCCAGATTGAATTGCTGCCGAAAAGTTGGAAATGCGGCCTCGGTCGAAGTTTGATTGTTCCATTCCAAGGCTGCAAAGGAGTGGAAGCAATTCGAGGTTCTGTTGATAGCCGACGGCGAGAAGTCGAAGCAGAGCTAATTGATTGGGAGCGCACTGGGTGGCCAATGATTCGATAGTGGACCGATCAAATCCTTCCGGAGATCGATTCATTGGGTTTGTATTGAGTGCGGTTGAAATCATCTGGGTTTTAGCGAATTAAGTTAGCT
>JAALLA010000040.1 GCA_011087765.1 Pirellulaceae bacterium | reverse complement strand
CTTTTTGGAGAATTGATTGGTTTCGTATCTGTGGCTTCCAGGGGGTTAGTAACGTTGCTGGAAACGTTGTTGACGAATTTTTGCTCAGCCATATTCATTGCGGTGTTCGTTGACGAGGTTCGATTTCCATTACCAATTGAATTATCGGGGGGAATATCGTCGGCATGGTTGGCAAGTTGGGCATGGGGAGGGGAAAATACGCCCGTCGGATTTCGATTTGGCGGGGTGGTTGTCCACGAAGGAGTTGGGATTTTGGCTAGGTTGGCCGGGGACGGCAAGCTCTTGGGTTGTTGGATTAGCGGCATGAAATCTTGGCGTTGCGGGGATTTTTGAGGCGTTTCCCCATCCAGCATGTAAGCTGGTTGCGTGGTAATTGCGGGCCAGGCAGGTTTAGGATTGTTCGCGAGTTTGGGCTGATCATTAAAATATGCGAATTGAACTTTGGTAAAACGTCCTCGGTCTTCTTCTGGCAATTCATAAACCAGACGACAGGTTTGAAGGGATTGGATGTCAGATTCGCGTAATTGAAATCTTATGATTCCGTCTTTTTGTCCAGAATCCTGGCGATTCAGTTTTCGAAGTACTAAATTTCGATTTTGATTGCCGTGTTTTGTAAGTGTGAAACCATTGACGCACTCCAATCCAAGAGGTTTTTGGTTTTCATCGCGCGGATCAATGTCGGCGATGAGTAACCCATCTATTCGAAATTCGTTGATGGTGGCTTCGTCTAAGGTAAAGGTCACAGGCTGTACAAGGCCTTGTGTGATCGAAGGCTCTGAGGTTGGGATTTGCTTACTGAGCGTGCCGTGCGCAGTTGAGCTAAGGCAACCTGCAATGGCAACGGTAAAAAATAAGGTAGTGAACCCCTTCATGGACAACTCCAACATTCAATTAATTTCTGGGTAGCATTCTATAATAATGATTCGGTAACATGCGGGTAAATAGCGAAATCTATGTGGAGCCCTTTAAAACCTTAGAGTGAATCCGGAAGTAGCTTTTATCCGCGATGGGAACTCGTTGTTGCTGGAACAACCTAAAACAGAAATTATCAAAGTGCCTAATCAAACTGACGATACGTTGGCTAAAACGTCGGGTGTTTCCTCTGCTGATCCAAAATCAGGGGGTAGTGAGGGGAATCGTTGGGGTAAAGCCAAGCTGGTTCGTTTTTTCCGTATCGTGATGATGATCTCTGTTGTGCTCGCAGTTGTCTACACTGCTATCACTTCTTTCCAGCAATTGCGGCAAGAGGGTTTTGATTTTTCAGCTGTCAAATACGGTTGGTGGATCGGCGCGGTCGGAGTTTACGTTGGAACGATGTTTTTATCCTGTTGCTTTTGGTTTCGTGTACTGATTGCTTTAGGCCAAAAGCCGAAGTTTGGCGCGGCGTTGATGGCGTTTTTTGCAAGTCAGCTTGGTAAGTACGTGCCGGGGAAAGCCATGGTTGTTGTTATCCGAACCGATATGATTCGCGGAGATGAGGTCAGTACTGCACCGGCTGCCGCGAGTGTTTTCGTCGAGACGCTAACCTGGATCTTTGTCGGTTCGGTGATTGGCAGTCTACTATTAGTTCTGCAATTCGAGGGGCAGACGTTGCTCAAAACGATTGGCGTCTTACTGGCGATCATTGCCGGTACATTGACATGGCCACCGATTTTCCGCTGGATTGCTTTGAAATTGGGGGTTGTCAAGGGTCGCAAGGCAAAAAAACTATTGAGTGGCCTGAATCTTCAGACGATGAGTTTCGGTTGGCTGTTGATGACAATGGGCTGGTGTTTAAACGGTTTGAGTTTGTGGATGGTACTCAAGGGGTTACCTGGAACCGCCGTGGCAATTTCTGATTATTCGTTGGCGATGGTCTGTGTTTCTCTGGCGACGGTTGCCGGTTTTGTCTCGTTACTTCCGGGTGGTCTGGGCGTTCGGGAATTGGTCATGATTCCGCTACTTGGTTCTCAGTTTGGTGCGGTCACGGCGATTGTAGCGGCGATTGTGATTCGGGTGATCTGGTTAACAGCGGAACTGGCTACGTCTGGTATAATTTACGGGTGCCGGCAGGCAATTGGTAAAGTACCGTAGAGAAGTTCTTCTCTGGAGCAAAAGAAACATGCCAAAAATCTCAATCATAATTCCCGTTTTTAACGAAGAAGATTCGCTGAAAGAACTTCATCGTGAGATCAGTGCAGTTGCTGAGGTGAATCAGTATCAGGTTGAGTGTGTTTTTGTGGATGACGGCTCAACCGATCGCAGTTGGAGCGTCTTGTCTGAGTTGGCGGAGTGTGATTCACGCGTCCAGTGTATCCAGTTTCGCAGGAATTTTGGTAAGGCCGCTGCATTGCGAGCGGGGGCTGAAACTGCCACGGGCTCATTGTTGGTGACGATGGATGCAGACTTGCAGGACGATCCGTCTGAACTGCCCAGCATGCTGGAGAAGTTGGGCGACGATTACGATCTGATCAGTGGCTGGAAGCGGGTACGGCATGACCCCCTTGGAAAAACGGTGCCGTCGAAGGTTTTCAATTGGTTGGTTGGTTTTCTGACTGGCGTTAAGCTTCATGATCACAATTGCGGATTTAAGTTATATCGCCGCGAGATCTTTGACGAAGTCAAGCTCTACGGGGAAATGCACCGATTCGTTCCAGTTTTGGCTCATGCGAAAGGTTTTCGAGTTGGCGAAATACCAGTCAATCACCGAGCCCGCGAACATGGCGTCTCCAAGTATGGATGGTCGCGTTTACCAAAAGGATTTCTAGATTTACTGACAGTCAGTTTTTTAACTGGATTTAATCAGCGTCCGCAGCATGTTATTGGTGCATTGGGTTTGTTTTCGTTGGTCGTTGGTTCAGCTGGAATCGCCTACATGTCGGTTTATTGGGTGCTTCGAGTATCTTTTGAAGCCTGCAGTGAATGGGTTCCTGTCCATCAGCGCCCTTTGCTCGTTTATTCGTTAGGCGCTTTTTTGCTGGGCACTCAATTGTTGTGTATGGGGTTTCTGGCAGAACTGATTGTTGCCCGTGGGCAAGAGGGGCGAGAGCCTTATTCCATTCGAAACCAGCTTGGTAAATCCCGGAAAAAGTAGTTGGACAGCATCTTCGAAATTAAATAGAACCTTTAGATTTTATCGTTGAAGTTTTTTTAGCGGTTTTAGGCGGTAGTGCAGTCAGTATGAATGCGTCTTCAAATTCTAAAAATCAGAATGAAACTTGTCCTGCCGAACTGCCAAATTTCTGCGCACAGAGGCACTGGGCAATTTTTTGGATTCTGATCTTATGCTCACTGTCGGTTGTGGCCGGACGTGTTTTGACCGTCCAAAACTTCCAGGCTCGAGGCGATTCACCTTTTTTTAGTGCAAATGATCGATCTCGATGGTGCACGATTCGTTCGCTCGGTGATAGTGGAACGTTCAGGATTGACGAAGTGATTCGTCGAGGACAGCCAGTTGATTGGGATTCTATCGACAAAGTTCAGCATGTTGGTGAGGACGGACGCCTTCATTTTTATTCCAGTAAGCCGACGCTTTTGCCGACGCTCCTCTCGGGGATTTACCTTGGAGTCAAAACGACAACAGGGAAGAACCTCGAAAACGATCCGATGTTTGTGGCACGGCTAATGCTGTTGCTGGTCAATGTTGGTGGATGGGGGGTCTACCTGTATTTCATGGCACTTACGATCAACTCCATTCCCGTTCGCGATTGGTCTCGATATTACGTTTTGGCTTGCGCTGGTTTTGGAACCTATCTTTCGACCTACGCCAACACGCTCAATAATCACTTGCCTGCAGCGATAAGCGTGATGATTTCCCTTTATTGTCTGTCTGTGATTTGGCGCAAAGACAATTCAGGCTGGCGTTATTTTTTTGCGGCGGGTCTGTTTTCGGCGTTTGCGGCGGCTAATGAATTGCCAGCGCTCTCGTATTTTAGTCTGGCTGCATTGTTTTGTTTTCTGCGCTCGCCCGGCAAGATGGCGACTGGATTTGTTCCCGGGTGTGTTCTCGTTGCCGTTGGTTTTTTTGGAACCAATTTTCTGGCTCATGGAGAGTTTCGACCGGCCTATGCTCATCGCGGTGATGGTGAAGTGGTCAAGACACTCGCGGGAGATTTTGACGGTGTGTTAGACAAAGGTCAGTTGCCATCGGGACTTAATTTCTTCGAAATGGAAGCTCCCGAGGTGAGTCCAGGATCCTGGCCTAGTTCGCCAAGTAACGAAACCAGGTGGGTGGTGCGGGATAGGTTTTCAGCGAAACAGTTTTCGGTTGTCAAAGTGGGCGATGCCGGAGAGCCCGGTTCGGAATATGAGATACGTCAATGGGATAACTGGTACGACTATCCGGGAAGTTACTGGCTGGATGTAAATGCAGAATCGAAATCCCCCGTTGACCGCGGGCAGCCGTCGAGGATTTTGTATGCATTTCACGTACTGTTTGGCCACCATGGTATTTTTTCATTGACCCCGATGTGGGTGATGAGTTTTGCCGGAATGTTTTCGTTTTTGTTGGGGGCAAAAATTGCGGGGCAATTTCGAATGCGATGGCTTGGCTGGATGACGGTTGTGCTGTCATTTGTTGTCATTGGGTTCTATTTAAATCGACCTGAAATGGATAGGAATTACGGTGGTGTCACGAGTGCCTTGAGGTGGCTGTTTTGGTTAGCGCCGTTGTGGCTGGTTTGTATGTTGCCAGTTGTGGACGGTTTGGCAAGAACGAAAACTGGCAAGGCGATTTGTTACTGCTTGTTTGCCGTGAGTGCGGTATCCGCCTGTTATTCCGTGGCGAACCCCTGGGTGCATCCATGGCTGTATGAGGTCTGGGAACTTACGGGTTTACCGAAATAGCTTATTTGGTTCCGGCTGATTGAGCCGTCAGAGTCTTGGCTGTTTCGGTCGTCTCTTTTGCCCTCAGTTGCAGATTTAGGGTTTTTGTTCGGTTGAAAAGCCTAGGTTCCGCCAGCATCTGGCTTGAGCTAACTCATGGTTAGAGTGTAAATTTGTGCAGACCACATGATTATTAAATTTGCTCTCCATCTCGCAGCGAACTAACGCAATGAAAATTCAATTTTACAATTCTTTGACGAACCAGCAGGAAGAATTTACTCCGTTAGAGCCTGGTAAAGTTTCCATGTATAGTTGCGGACCAACGGTTTATGATTTTGCACACATTGGAAATTTCCGGTCGTTTTTGTTCGGCGACTTACTCAGAAGGTTTTTTGAGTTGACGGGGCATGACGTTCACCACGTGATGAACATTACGGATGTCGGCCATATGGTCGAGGGTGAAGCGGATAAAATGATGGAGGCGGCGAATCGCGTCAAAGTCAATAAAAAATCCGGAAGAGTGCCTGAAGGAGCGATTGAAAACCCAGAAGATCCTTACCAGATCGCCGAGTTCTACACACAGGCATTTTTGGAGGATGCTCGACGCCTGGGTTACAAAGTAGCTTACGAGTATCCACAGAACGTTCCGAAAGCGACACATCATGTTGAAGGTACCGACGGAATGATCGGCATGATCCAGACGTTGCTTGAGCGGGGGCATGCCTACGTCGCCGATGATGGCGTTGTTTATTACAGCGTTGAAAGTTTCCCGGGGTACGGACAATTGAGTGGTAACTCGCTGGAAAAAATACAAAGCAATGCGGGTGGTCGTGTTTCTGAAGAAAATCAATCTCAAAAGCGGCATCCCGGAGACTTCATGCTTTGGAAGCCGGATCAGAATCACATTATGAAATGGGATTCGCCGTGGGGGGTTGGCTATCCAGGTTGGCATATCGAGTGCAGCGTGATGGCGCGATCAATCATTGGTCGGGATGTGATCGACATCCACACCGGGGGAGAAGATCTGATTTTTCCTCATCACGAATGTGAGATTGCGCAATCTTGTGGCGCGACGGGAGAGGATCGGTTTGCCAATTTTTGGATTCATGCAAGATTTCTTTTTGTTGAAAATGAGAAGATGTCAAAGTCGTTAGGGAATTTCTACACGGCACGGGATGTGTTTGATGGGAAAGTGAAAGTCGCTGACGAAAATACCGGGGAATTAATTGAAATGGGACGTAGTGTACATCCGGCAGTTCTCCGGTTTGAATTAATCAAATCACATTACCGGACCAATATGAACTTCACAGCGAAAGGGCTGATGGATTCTGCGCAGACGATTGACCGGATGGTTGAGTTCCGTAAAACACTCGAGAGTAAGATCGCAGGTGACAGTGCTCAGGCTGAAGTTGATTTGTCGCATCCGGTGCTTGGTGAGTTTGCTGCAATGTTGGCCGATGACCTGAATGTATCGGGAGCGTTGGGGGTTATGCTTCCTTGGATTAAAAGCGACCATCCAGACCCTCGGTTGTCTCTGGCGGTATTGAAAGCGATGAACTCGGTTTTGTCGGTGGCTCCGATTAATGAAGGGATTGCCAACGCAACCGAAGAGGTTGAGTCTGAATCTGATGCAGCGGAATTCGAACAAGCTCAACAATGGGCAACTGAAATGGACACCGCCCGTAAAGATAAAGATTGGCCAACATCAGATGCTTTTCGTGACAAAATTCATGCAGCAGGATTTGAAGTGCAGCAGACCCCAGAGGGTTCAAAAATCAAGAGAAAACTCAGCGTTTAATTTTACGGTGGTTGGTGGTTGGTGGTTGGTGGTTGTGAGAGTTGACAAGGAAGAGCTGAGTTGAATATTGATTGGAACTTTGTTCTTGGTGAAGCTGCTGTAACAATATTGCATTCATTGATATAAGAATTGATAGCATGGAGGATCGCATGACGGTACCGATGAACCAGTCGTTAGCTGTTCAGGAAAATATTGTTCTGCCTGGTGATACCAACGCGCACGATACAATGTTTGGTGGTCTTTTGATGAAGCGTATCGATGAAACCGCTGCCATCTCAGCTCGTCGACATTGTCGTGGGTCCGTGGTGACAGCTTCGAATGACGGTGTCCATTTTCATCGTCCTATTCAACGCGATGATATCGTTGTGTTGGAGTCATACGTCTGCTCGGTGGGGCGAAGCTCGATGGAGATTTTTGTCAAAATAATGACAGAAAATGCGAGTCGGGATTCGGAGCGAAACGTCGCCGCGATTTCTTTTTTGACATTTGTGGCGCTCGATGAAGAAGGAAAGCCGACTCCCGTTCCTGGCGTTGAACCACAGTCTTCTGAAGAGGTTTCTGTGTTTCGAGATCGAGATATCCGAAAGCAGATGCGGCTAAAAAAGCGTGAAGAAACCAACGGCTTGATTCACGCGTTGATTGGTGACGCGGCGGGTTAGGCTAACGTTGTCGCTTCAAACGTCATTTCTAATTGTCATCTTCAGCTGTTATTCTCGATGGTGCCCGGGCTATCTGACTGTTGCTGTTGGGGCGGTAAAATATCGTATCCCACTGTTTTTATAGATTCGTCAATTTTTAAGCGAATGGACCCTTGCGAGAAATCATCAAGGCAGTAGGCAGCAATGAATTCAGAAATTGAAATTTGTTGCGAGGGGATTTCTGGGAAAAATGAGTGCTGAGCTGCTGATTCAATACCATGAGGCATCCCGTCGCTTCCGAGTAACAGGTTCTCTCCTGGGGTGTATCCGATCTTATCGATTAACATTCGGAATGGATTGTTTCCAAGACAGTACGCGTGATCGAGTCTGTCTGCGTAGTTGCTAGAGTCACTGCTGAAGTTTGGCTGCATGCAGAGTTTGATGCCGAGATCGATTGCCACGCTTGCCTGCTCTTCGGTAATCAGTTGGGCGTGTTCAATTCTGATTTCAGGGGCACGTACCAATCGTGGTTTCAGGTGCATTAAAGAGGAGAGAGTTTGTTCAATAGCACGATCGCCAATGGCGTGGATTGCTAGAGATTTTTCCGTTTCTAAGCAGTGTTCGATGGTTTTGGTAAGTTCAGGATCTGTGTAGATCAACATGCCTCGATTAGTTTTTTTGCCGGTAAGGAATGGGCGGTGGAGTGCTGCCGATTCTGAGCCAATGGCTCCGTCGGTAAATAACTTGAGGCCGTGTACCTGCGTTTTTGCTTGAGGGGATAGGGATTGAAATATATCCGGCGCCGACCAGAACCGGGTGCGATTGAGGAGGTTACAATCTTCGAAAATCTTTATCTCGTTCTCGTCAACAAGCAGCATTTCTTCGAGATAGTGAATTCCAATTTCTTTTAATTGGGCAAAGAATTGAGTGAGGTTCTCTCGAGAAGCGTAAAGATTGGCAAACCAGTTCAGAACAACTCGTAGGTTGTTTTCGTACCAAACTGGATCTGCTATTTGGTTGACTGTATCGCCGTATTTTAGTCTCAGGTAATCCATTCCACCGCGATTGATAAGCAGGGAATGGAGGGAGACATTGAAAACCGCCAGGGGAGGCATCAATTCCATTTCTGCCTGAGTCCAATGGTAGCGATTGCTTCTCCAGCCATGGGCGACGGTGAGCCCGCCGTTCTGATGTTCAAACGACTGGCTCAGGATCTGTTCGGCAGCCTGTTTGGTTTTAACTGCGTTCAGAGAAATCGCATGATTGAAAGCGGAATAAAATAATGGATGTGAATGATGGTCTTTAAGCAGCGGAATAGTAACCGTGGATTCCATAGATGGCTATTTTAAAACCTCAATTGTTACAGGGTTAGCGAATTGGTCGCTTAGATGCTTAAGGGTTTTATTGTCAGACGCTCCATCGATGATCCAATAACGATAGTGAACGCTGAGAGGAGCTTCTGGCACGACAGTGGTTTGAAAGTAAGATCCAAATCTACCATAGTCGCGCTCGCTGAATCGACTTGGTTTGGGATTCGCATCATCGCAAAGGTAGGCAATCGTATAGACCGAGTTTTCCGTTTTTTTGCCTTCGGTCGCTGGATCGGGGATCGCAATTGTCATTGCCAGAAAAGGGAGGTTGATGTGAGATTTATTAATGTCACTTTCATTTTTTTTATTTGACCAGTTGCGGAATTTTCCGGGTTTAGCTTGTCCGTCGGGGCGATTGTAGTAGGTCAAGTTTTTTGTTTTGTCAGGTACTAACTGGGACGCGCGAAATTGGACGCCGGCGTGTTGGGGGTCACCGTCAAGTTTCAATTTATCGACTAGGGACACGAGGCTTGTACGAAAGTCAATTACGGTTGCGTTGTTCAGTTTTATTGCTGTGAGTTCGCGGCTTTCTTTTGCAAATGGTTGGCCGTCTCTTCCGTTCCAATCAATCAGGCTGCGTGATTGACCAAAGACTGGATTGGTAGTGGTCACGAGTTTACGATTAATTTGCGATTCGCCTTGATTGCAATGCCAGACATCGGCTTGCTGGTTCTCGCCGTAGGAAATTCGATTGAATCCGAAAAAAATTCCGCGGTGGTGCGGGAATAGTCCGCCAGGCCCTTTGGTAAGCAGGCGATCTCCGTTAGGCGAATAGACATGGTGAAATACTTTGTAGGTAGCTTTTCGTCTTTCTGGAGAACCGTTGTCGACTTCTTCGTACATATACGCCATGACAGGGTTGCCATCATGTTGAAGCTCAGCGCGGGTTGATCCATCGTCGTGCCACTGGTATTTAATCGGGGCACTCCGTTTAATTTCTTTCCCTGTCAAAGTAATTGATTTGCCCGCAGAAAGACTTGGGAGAACGAAAGTTAATTCAACCAGTTTTTTATTGCCAGCGGTCTTCGCTTGCTCGGCAGATGCTAAAGCGTCGCAGTAGCTGGGAGACGAGAGTTGGCCGGTGAGCCGGTGGTTGGATTTATCGATTAACGATACGGGACGTGGTTCGTTATTCTCCAACCAAAGGAGGGTTCTCACAATGTCGTTGGAGCGATCGGTCTCTCGGGCGTCAATTTTGATTTTAAAAATTGACTTTGAGCCCGTTTGTGCTCGACACTCTCCGTTGAAACTTAGGCAGGAAATCGCCACAAACAAGAGGATCGCTGTCCTCACTCGCGGTTTAATTGGAAAGAGTGTGGTGGCCAGCAAGTCGGTTTTAGGCATCGAATATCCCCAAGTTGTTAAGGTAAGGAAACCATCTTAGCAGCAAAGTAAGGCTGAATAAAGAAATGGCTATCGAAAGGTGATTAAGATCCTGTAACGGGCTGGAGAATTTTGAGGGAAACTGAATTTACTAAATCTTTGATTTTGTCGCGATATTCGTTCATGTGAGGCGCAATTAGATGGTCACGCAGGGCTTGAAGCGATTCCCATTTTTCAAGGATAGTCACTGAGTCTTCGTTCTTTGATTGGCTGGTGATTCCAGAATCGATGTCAATTGCCGGATAATATTCCAGGCACCCTGTTTCGCGGTGGACAGCCGGGACAATTTCGAGAAAGTGCTCGAGGAATTCGATTTTGGTATTTGGCTTTAGTTCGATGGAGGCGACAACTGTAATCATGGTTTTCTTTCGTAAAAATGGAACGGTGAGGCGTGAGATGTTAATCTAATTGAATGGTACCAGGTTTGCATCTGGCCCCCTTTGAGTCTATCGCAGAACCCCTTCTAATTAAGGAATCTAATTCCAAAGGTGAATCATGCAGATCAGTTTTAAACATCAAAATGTCGAGTACCAATGCTCCGTGGCTGAGGCAAAATCACTTGCCATTGTCCTTGATTTTGAAGGGCTTCAACCGAACCACTTTGGAACTGAAAAAGCATCCAATGAGGTGTTGAAGTTGGGTGGTTTTACCGGCGATACCCGAGTCGGTGGAAGTTGTAATGTTGATTGCCTGGAGATGATACCGCATTGCAATGGGACTCACACAGAAACCGTGGGGCATATCGTTAATGAAGATATCTGGGTCGGCCATGCAGCACTCGATTTATTCTCATTGGCTTTTTTAGTTACGGTAGAACCCCAATTGGCAACAGAGACTGCCGACACTTACCGCCCGGAGCTTGAGCCTGAGAATTGGGTCATCACACGCGAGATGCTTGAAAAAGCAATCGCTAGAGTTGGGGGGATTCTGGCTGTAAAGCCGGCCGCTTTAATTGTTCGTACGCTGCCCAATTCGAATGACAAGTGTGCACGAGCGTACTCGACTGAGAGCCAACCGGCATTTTTTACGGTCGACGCTTGTCAGTTCATCAACGAGACCGGCATTCGCCATCTTCTGGTTGACTTTCCGTCGGTGGATCGAATGAATGACGATGGCTTGTTGACGAATCATCATATTTTCTGGAACGTCCAGGAAAGAACCCATGAATTATCGGAGGATACGTGGCAGGAGAAGACGATTACAGAGATGATTTTTGTGGCTGACGAAATAAATGATGGCATTTACGGTTTAAATCTGCAGGTGCCTGCTTTTGGAAGCGATGCAGCGCCATCGCGGCCTGTGATTTTTCCAGCGAACTCGGTCTCGTAGGTTCTGTTGGTTCAACTAACTTCTAATTGTGTTTCGGGATAATGATGACTGCTATGGTAGATTCAAACGCTTTGCTGGAAGAGGCGCGGGAATTAGATAGAACTGATCCACTTGCTGGATTTCGGAGTCAATTTCATATTCCTCACGTCGACACTGTCGAAGATTTATATCTTGTTGGTAATTCGCTTGGCCTCGTTCCACGGCGAACGGGGGAGTACGTTCAGGAGGAGTTAAGTCGTTGGGCGAACTTGGGAGTCAGGGGGCATTTTTCAGGCTCACCCAATTGGGCGTCTTACCACGAATGTCTTGCCAAACCGATGGCGGAACTGGTAGGGGCGATTGAGTCGGAAGTCATTGTGATGAATACATTGACCGTTAACCTCCATTTAATGATGGCCACCTTTTATCGTCCTACAAAAGGGCGGTCCAAGATCTTAATTGAGTCCCACGCATTTCCATCGGATAAAAATGCAGTGGAATCGCAAATTCAATTACATGGATACTCAGCGAGTGATTCGTTGCTTGAGGTGCCGCCAAATGATCGGGGATTGATAGATACCGAAACGATTTGCAAGATGATCGATGAGCATGCTGATTCTCTCGCATTGATCCTGCTCCCCGGCGTTCAGTACTACACGGGACAAGTGCTCGAGATGAAGGCAATTACTGAGTGTGCGAGACGAAATCAGGTTGTGATTGGCCTTGATTTGGCTCATGCGGTGGGGAATGTAGTGATGGAACTTCACGATTGGGAAGTCGATTTTGCCTGTTGGTGTACCTATAAGTATCTTAATTCCGGCCCGGGTTCACTGGCTGGGTGTTTTGTACACGAGCGTCATGCTCGCAACACTGCCCTGCCCCGCTTGGCAGGATGGTGGGGACATCAAAAAGAAACGCGTTTTCAGATGACCGGAGAATTCAATCCGATTCCGACGGCTGAAGGCTGGCAGTTAAGTAATCCGCCAATTTTATCGTTGGCAGCCATTCGGGCTTCGCTGGATGTTTTTGGTGAAGCGGGGGGAATGCGTGTATTGGTTGAGAAGTCAAAAAGTCAGGGCGCGTTTTTTCGGCGATGTCTTGAAAGCCGGCTGGGTGATCAGGTGCAGGCGATCGCACCGTCAGCGGTTTCGGGGTGTCAGTTGTCTCTGGAAGTTCAGTTAGAGGGGGTCGAGGGGCGAAGCATCTACGCGGCGCTGGAAGAAAAAGGAGTGCGGACGGATTGGCGGGAACCGAACGTAATTCGGGCCGCCCCAACGCCGCTTTATAATCGCTACGAAGAGATTTGGAAATTTGTCGATTTGATGGTGAGTTGCCTGCGAGATTAGCTGCGCAGGTTCTAGAGAAACTTAGATTCCCATAGTGGGTTCCATTTTTAGTATTTATGGATTTGAAAATTGTGAGTAAGCCAAAAAAGATCCTAATTTCCGGTGCAGGTTTAGTGGGATCTCTGCTCTCGGTTCTGCTTGGACGTCGGGGCTATGAGGTTGCGATTTTCGAACGAAGGCCTGACATGCGGGGAGTCGAGGTTGACAGTGGTCGCTCGATCAACCTTGCACTCTCGTCCCGTGGGATTCACGCTCTTGAACAAGCGGGGTTGCTCGAAGAAGTTCGTGAATTACTGATTCCAATGCGAGGTCGGGCGCTGCATTTAAGTGGGGGGAACGAGGAGTTTTCTTCGTATGGGCAACGTGATGAAGAATTGATCTATTCCGTTTCACGGCGAGATCTCAATTGCTTGATGATGTCGGCGGCGGAAGAAGCGAAACCCGTCGAGATTAGATTTAATCAATCCGTTGAGAAGGTTGATTTCGAAACGGGAGAACTAACGGTTGTCAATTTACAAGATAATAGTTCTTATCGGCGGTCGTTTGATTTGTTGATCGGAGCGGATGGTGCTGGGTCACCGACACGCGAGGCATTGTTGGCCGTTAATGGTGGCGAGTGTTCTGTCGATTTCCTAGATCACGATTATAAAGAACTTGAAATTCCTCCACTGAGTTCGAAGTCCGGAGGCTATCAAGTGGAGCCTGAAGCTTTACATATTTGGCCGCGTGGTGGTTATATGTTAATCGCCCTGCCGAATCAGGACGGCAGTTTTACAGTTACTCTTTTCATGCCGAAGCAGGGAGAGATCAGCTTTGAGAAATTAGAAAATCCGGACCAGCTAAACGCCTTTTTTGAAGCGGAGTTTCCGTCTGCGAAGCGACTCATTCCAGATCTCGAAACTGATTTTTTTGCCAATGCGCAGGGGCGTTTGGGGACAGTGCGGTGCTCAAAGTGGCACCATGAGAACAAGGCCTTGATTTTGGGCGATGCATCTCATGCGATCGTGCCTTTTCATGGCCAGGGAATGAATTCGGGATTTGAAGATTGTTCTGAATTAATCAGGTTGCTGGAGAAGCACAACGATGATTGGAGCGAGGTGTTGCCGGAGTTTGATCGAATTCGGCGACCCAACGCGAATGCGATAGCCGATATGGCGCTTGAAAATTACGTGACGATGAGAGAGAGTGTTGCGGATCCTAAGTTTCAATTGAAAAAAGAACTGGGGTTTGAGTTGGAACAGCGTTTTCCTAGTCGTTTTGTGCCACGATATTCAATGGTTATGTTCCATCTTCTACCCTATGCTGTTGCGATGGAACGTGGAGTCATCCAGCAGGCAATTCTGTCCGAGCTGGTTGAGGGGATTTCGGAGATTGCTGAGGTGGACTTCGCGAAAGCTCATCAACGAGTCACCGAACAACTACCCGAAGTAGATCTCACGCGTCCTTATTAGAAAGCATGCTTTGAAATTCCAGCTTCATGTCAATCGAGTTTACTTGCGTAACTCCCGTGTCAACTGACTGAAGGCATCTTTCATTTTTTCATTCTGGAACGGACGCAGATCGGGAACTGAAAGTCCAGAGATTGCGTCAAACGCTCTCCGGCTAACGGCCATGAGTGCCGCAACATCTTTGCTCAAGGCTACTGTTTTGTAGGTGTTGGCTGCGGTCAGAATGTTTTTTTTGCATTCGAGGTTCGCCAGCATCATTTGATGTTTTTGATGGGCGAGACCCTCTTTGTAAAACATCGCGGCGTCGTAAGTCAGTTGATTACTTGCGATATTGTTACGAAGGACAGTTTCATCTCCACCTGCAGCGATGGCCCGTTTTGCTTCGTTAATGTTTTTTCGCGCTTTTGCAGCAAACTCATCGAGTTTGGGGTAGTACTCGTTGTCCACGCTTTCAACAAACTTTTCCTGCAGTCGTGACACTGTCTTGAGAAGCATTAGGTAGACACCATAATATTTTTTTGCAGCCTCAAGATCTTCGCCAGTTTCATTCGTAAGCCTCTCGAGTTCCGCTGCGAACGTTTTCGCATTATCAAAGATGATTGAGACTCGTACAAATTCGTCTCCGGTGATTGATTCTAAAAGGTTGTCGATACTATCGGAGTCTAAATCCATCCCGATCCGATTCAAGTCTTTGACAAAATTCTCTTTTTCAACCTCAATGGAATTTTGAGCTTGAACGATTGCGTCTTTGGCAACTGCGATTTTTTTATCGTAGCCGGACTTGGTTACTCCCAGTGGATTGAAGGTGGATGCTGGAGCGGAGATCCGTTTTCTTTTGAAAGTAGAAATGTCTCTTTGGTTTTCCGAGATCGATTCTCGAAGGTCGAGGATTTGTTGGCGGCGATTGCTGATACTGGAGATTCCGAGCGCATCTCCAGCAACATCAAGGTAAGACTCGACTTTACGCGTTTGCGACTCTTTGGTCCGGCTGAGGAAATCATAAAATCTCAGGTCACCCTCTTCGGGACGGGTTTCGGCATCGTCGAAAAGGTTCAGGGCGTCATCGAGGGCGTCATGCGCCTGTTCGAAGAACTTTTGAACTTCTTCGTTTTCTTGAGCTATGACTTCTTCAGTTTGTGCGTGAGTTTCGAGACCGACAGCAAGTAGGCTTGCGCAGATTGCGAGGCACATTGAGGTAATTCGGAAGTAGCTGTTGAGAATTTGCATATTTCGACTCGGTATTAATTTCGAGAAGTTGTAGGTATTCCCTTCCATACTAACGGAGGGACGAAACGCGACAAGTTTTTGGAACATCGCAAGTTGTAATTTCCAAGTTTCGATTTTAATAGATTATCACTCGCTTTTCCCGTGAGGTAACGGACTGTTTAACTTTGGTTTGAATGAAGGCAACGTAGGGGTAATTGAATAGATGTCGCTGATCGGGATTTCCAAATTGGCTAATGTGGCAGTCTATTCGCCCAAACTCGGTGGAAATTAGATTAATTTTGTAAAAAAAGACCGCAGGAGATGAGTCCTGCGGTCTATCCAATCGCCCTCTAATGGCCAGTTTTGTCCCGCAAAAATATATTTCTTGCATGAAAAGCATGGCGAGAGGGATGCTCGGTGAATCCGGTAAAATTCCTGGAATTCAATTCCCAAAAATTGCCCGGTTAGGAAGCGTTTATGGGATGACAGCGACTCCCGTGGTCACGAGAGCTTGGCGAACCGCTCCGTTGAGACTGAATGGGATCGGGTCTTTTAGCCAAGGGGCACAATCGCCCGGGCGGTAAAATCCAAGTGCGTATTGGCACTCGTTAACAGGATGGATTCCTGTTTGATAGGGAACCGTAACCAAACTCACAAAAAAGTGAGCGACGGAGTGGATTGGTTGCCGAAGCGGGCCGTGCGTGTGCCCATATCGTTCGAGCTGTACATTTTCAAAGTAAAGTGGTTTATGACAAAGTGCCGAGGCTTGCCAAGCGTAAGTTTGAGGCATCCAGGCTCGAGCTGCGGTTCCTTGATCACCTGCGCTGCACAGTTCGGGTATTTGCCAGAATTTGGAAATGGTAGCCCAGTCTGCGTCACTCAGTTTGGCATATGGGATCTTTTCAGTTCCCGAATCGGATTCGATGATCACGTAACCGCGGCGGAGGTCGATCATCGTTCCCGTAGCCACTATATTGCCGGCTCGATCAATCCAGTCTCTCGATTCGGTTTGGTAGAGTGAGCGGTTTCGCCCTGGAAGCGGGCTCAAGTCTAAGGCAATATCTTTGATTGAACCGTCGAGCAATTCGGCTCGAAACTCATCACAGTTTTGAAATGATGAAATCGTAGGACGTTGGCTGTTCCCGAAATCGAAGTTGGGAGCCGGAAGTTCCTCGCTGGGCGATTCTTGCGTTGGTTTTTTGAACCGGCCGGGCTCTTGATTGCCTTCAGTAGCCATCCTGCTTAAGGAATTGGAAGAATCTGGAGTCGTTACTCTGTTCAACACAGAAATTTGCGACATTGTCGACGGGTCGGGTTTCGGCTCAGAGTCTTCTGCTTGTTGGAAGGTGGCGGCTGATTCCTGGTTTGACTCAAATCTACCAAGAGATTGTTCGACAACAATGCGTTCCGCGGGTGGCAGTTCGACAGATTCATCGTTAAAGGGGTCTTGAGTGGGTACTACCATGATCACCTGTTGAACCGCATTTTGTACCGTCGTTGGCAGGTTTGAATTGTCTTCGTTTGGGTAGGCGTACTGCACGCCGGAGGTGTTCGCAGGTTGCTGCTGGGTTGAGTTAGCCCGACGTGCTTGAGAGGAATTGGTGTTGTAAGTTGGTTTCTGGCGGGTTACTGATTTTCCGTTTGGTCGCGACTGCCGGGGTGTGGTCCGGGATCTTGAGTTAGCGGACGACCTGTTGTTGAGACGCTGAGACGGCACTGCTGGTGTGTAAAGGAAGTTGGTAATTTGGTTTTGGAATTTCGATATCGCATTTTCGCGTTGCGGTTTTTGTGGGGTAGATGTGTTGGGTCGCTGTCTTGGAATTTCCGCTTGCGAGGCTCTCGGAGAAGGGACGGATTTTGCGATCAGCATTCGTTGAGGTGTACTTCTGCCGGTGTTGACACTGTTCCTAAGTGACTGAATGGGAGCGTTGTATATCGAGTCGACAGCAGCGCGTCTTGGAGGCGTTGCTATGCGAGTGCTTGCGGGGAGCTCGGCCTGGTCGCTGAATTTGCGATATTGCGCTGGTGGAGTGGTTGCTGATCCGGGCTGAATGTGTACCGGTGGTGCAAAATTTTTGTAGCTAACCTGTTTGGAGTCGTTTGACGCATCGGAGCCATTTTTCGAAGCTGGATCCGTCGCAGGAATTGAATTGGCGGTTCCGGTTGGTCGGAGCGTTGCTGGTGCAGCAAGGGCGCGGGGAGCCTGCGAATAAGAAGTGTTTCTGAGATTATTCGGAGTCGCCGGTCTGTGTCCGGTAGAACTTTGTGCCGTTTCCCCAGGTAGCACGGGCGTTTGAAACTGTTGAGCCATCAACCCCTGAGAAGGGAGGATGTAGGCGATCAGGGTGAACACGCCGAGGGTTGCTATTCGATGGAAAGAAGGAGATTCGGATTTTATAAATCGGCGATCAGCGGAAGCAAACTGGCAGAAAGGTGGCTCGCTGATTTGGTGGGTAAGGATATCGTCAGTGAGATTCCCCTGCGGGTGCTTCCGAAGAGTAGTTCGGAGCTTCTTGAGTAATGGCAATATCATGAGGGTGGCTTTCTCTAACACTCGCAGCAGATACCTGAATAAATCTTGCATCGGTACGTAGTTGGTCGATGGTTTGCGTGCCACAGTACCCCATACCGGCACGCAATCCGCCCACCAATTGGTAAACGAAATCGCTTAACGCCCCCTTAAACGGTACGCGCCCTTCAACCCCTTCGGGAACCAATTTGCCTGGTCCGCTTTCGGTTTGTCGGTAGCGTTCACTTGATCCTTTGACCATCGCACCAATTGACCCCATACCCCGGTACGCCTTGAAGGAGCGTCCCTGGTAAAGAATCGTTCGGCCCGGGCTTTCGGCCAGCCCGGCAAACAGTCCTCCGATCATTACCACGCTTGCACCAGCAGCGATTGCTTTCGTGATGTCGCCGGAGTAGCGAACTCCTCCGTCGGCAATGATCGGTATGTTGTGTTTGTCGCCTACCTTTGCCGCTTCGTAGATCGCAGTAATCTGTGGAACTCCAATTCCACTGACAACGCGAGTCGTGCAAATCGACCCAGGTCCAATTCCTACTTTGACGGCATCCGCGCCAGCTTTGATTAATGCTTCACAACCTTCGGCCGTGGCAACATTTCCAGCAATGACGTCGATATCCCATCGCTCTTTGATCGCCCGAACCGTGTCAATTACATTTTTCGAGTGACCGTGGGCACTATCAACGATCAAAACATCAACATCCTTGTCGATGAGTCGCTGAGCTCGATCAAGATCGTGCACACCGATCGCAGCACCGACTCGTAAACGTCCCTGCTTGTCTTTGCAAGCGTTGGGAAATTGACGCATCATGTCGATGTCACGGATCGTAATAAGTCCCTTTAGTTTCTTATCTTCGTCAATCAGTAAAAGCTTCTCCACCTTTTTTGCCGTTAAAACTTTCTCAGCTTCCTCAAGCGTTACATTCCCCGTCGCCGTTACTAAGTGTTCCGCGGTCATTACTTCAGAAACGGCGACTTCGGTGCAATCCAGGAATTTTAAATCACGTCGGGTCAAGATTCCCGCTAGCGTCCCGTCAGCATGCACGATTGGAACGCCAGATACGTTGTTTTGAGCCATGATTTCTTTGGCGTAACCAACGCTCGCTTCTGGTGGAAGGGTTACTGGATCGACGATAATGCCGTTTGCACTTCGTTTCACTTTGTAGACTTCCTCGGCTTGAGCTTCGGGAGCCATGTTCTTGTGGATAACGCCGAGGCCTCCCATTTTGGCTAAACCGATCGCCATAGAGCTTTCGGTTACGGTATCCATGGGCGAACTTATCAGTGGGATTTTGATGCCAATTCGCTTGGTCAATCGGGTTGCCGTTTCAACCTCAGAGGGGACAACTTCGCTGTAACGCGGCTCAATTAGAACGTCATCGAACGTGATTGCGGTGTGTCGGATTTTGTCTTGCATTGTGAGCCTCAGAGTACCCAAAGTTTGGATTGATTGAAGCACTTCATTATGGCGTTAAATCTCCTAATTGACAATCAGTCTAAGCATGGAATCACTGAATCTTATTGGCGGTAGATTGAGTATTCGGAGCGTTTGTGAATTTAAGCTGATTAGACGAACGCTGTGTCGAGGGAAGGTGTTTTGAACTCGAGATTTTTTCTGCTGAAACAAGTCTGTCAGGCGAGCGAAATCAGCGCTTGGGCCATCAGAGGCGGGCCCTTTGCGGAGTCTGAAGTTAGGGCAGTCGGGTTCGTTTTGGCTAACAAATATGGCACAATCGGCAAGTCAGTTTATTTCAACAGATCGGTGTCGTCGTTGTCATCTAGAAATACCTCAAGCAAAGTCCAGTCAGTATCCGAACTCACGCAATCGATCAAGCGGCGATTGAACGATGAATTTAGGTCTGTCTTGGTGTCTGGTGAAATTTCGGGGATGACCAAGGCTGGTTCCGGACACATCTACCTCACGCTTAAAGACGACAAGTCTTCGATCAATGGAATTATCTGGAGGAGTGATGCTGCGAAGTTGAAGTTTGATCTTTCCAATGGTTTGGCGGTTGAGTGTCGTGGTGGCATTGACGTTTACGCTCAGCGGGGGACTTATCAAATTATCATCCGTGGGATTCGACCCCAGGGAATTGGGGCCTTGGAGTTGGCTTTTCGTCAACTTCATGAAAGGCTTGCTGGAGAAGGACTGTTTGATTCTTCGGTAAAAAAAGAACTTCCCTCGATCCCAAAGCACATCTGCGTGGTCACCAGTCCAACGAGTGCTGCGGTGCGAGATTTTTTACAGGTGTTGACTCGAAGGTGGCCCCGAATCCGTGTGACGGTCGTGCCTGTGAAAGTTCAAGGGCCGGGAGCAGCTGAGGAGATTGCTGAAGCAATTGGATTGTGTAACAGTATGAGTGAGTCGGTAGATGTCATTGCAGTCACACGTGGCGGCGGTAGCGTCGAGGATTTGTGGAGCTTCAACGAAGAGATGGTTGTCCGTGCAATCTATCAAAGTGAGATCCCGGTTATCTCGGGAGTTGGTCATGAGATAGATGTTACGCTCGCTGATTTAGTAGCCGACGTTCGAGCGTTGACTCCAAGTGAGGCAGCTGAGAGGTTGGTTCCCCATTTCAGTGAGATAACCGGCGGATTGGACGCTGCTTCGGAACGTATGACGAAACTGTTACTGGGGCGACTCGATCGTGCTCGTCGCGAGCTGGCTGTGTGGGGGACCCGGCCAGTTTTAACTCAGCCGCTTGAGCGTCTGCGTGAATCGGCGATAGAGCTTGATTTTCTCGAAAACTCAATGTCACGATCAGTTCGAGGGCATCTAGCGGATGCGAATCGGGAGCTCGTTTCGATGACGGCACGACTGGATGCGATTAGTCCCCTGGCTGTTCTCTCACGAGGCTACAGTTTGACGTTGGATTCAGAGGGGACGCCAATCCGGGATCCTGCTACATTGGCCCCGGGAGATCGGTTATTTACTCGATTGTCCGGGGGCACGGTTGAGAGCATTGTTGAATCGACTGAAAAAGAAATTGGAAATCCCGAAAGGCAGGACGGTAGTCTGGGGACGGGCAAGGGTTGATGCCCTGAATGGCGTTCGGGTTATTTTGTCGATGAATTGGGAGTCTGTGATTTTTGTTTGATCGGTGATAAACTGACTCGGAACGGGGAAGTTTACTGGAAGCTGGCGAGCGTTAATTGAAGGATTGTTTTGGCGAAAAAGAAATCAGCAAAGAGTGCTTCCAAAGAGGTTCCTTTTGAGGCATCGTTGGAACAGTTGAGAACTGTCGTTGCCGAGCTTGAAGCCGGGAATTTGAGTTTAGGAGAATCGCTTGAAAAATATGAAGTGGGGATCACGAGCCTGAAGGCTTGTTACGCGGCGTTAAACGCGGTGCAGCAGCGAATCGAATTGCTTGTCGACCTCGATGAAGAAGGTAACCTCGTGACCGCCACTTTTGACAATACTTCGTCTGAGCAGTTGCGAGAGGGGACTCGGCGAGGATCGCGAGCGTTCGTGACTGAAGAAAATACCGAGGAATACGCTGCCGATGGCGATTCTGAGGACGTGGACGATCAGGAGAGTTTGTTCTAAAATTGGTTAGAAATTACAGTGAATCACGGTTAATACGAATCGGGACGTCAATGTTTACTTGTTCATTCCAATCTCAAATCTCCCGTCTGGAACCATGTGGATGACTGCTTCGGATACGACCTTGTTCCCGCCGGAAATCGAGTCTTTTCGGCACCAAATAGATGCTCAGTTGGAGAGCTATTGCCAGCTTGATGCGGATTGTCCGCAACACCTTCGGGAAGCGATTGAGTATTGTCTGCTCGCCCCTGGAAAGCGTATTAGACCGCTGCTTGTTTTGACCGCGGCCAAAATGTGTGGTGGTGATCTGGACAATGCGATGCCTGCCGCTTGCGCGGTCGAGATGATTCACAACTATTCATTAATTCACGATGATCTACCGGCGATGGATGATGATGAGCTTCGCCGCGGCCGGCCGACGTGTCACGTGAAATTCGGGGAGGCGACAGCGATTCTAGCTGGGGACTCATTGATCCCCATGGCGTTCGGTGTTGTTGCTCGCGACATTCAACCGGCGGAAATTGCACTTCGGTGTGTGGAGAGGCTGGCATTGGCGTCGGGGCCAACTAGACTAGTAGGCGGGCAAGCAGACGATTTAAACCTGCAGTTTGCGGCACCGAGTGTTCAATCGCTGGAGCATATCCACCGCCGGAAAACGGGTGCCTTGTTGACGGTCTCGCTGGAAATGGGGGCGCTTACCGCGTCCGCAAACGCTGAATTGCGGGAGAGCTTGGTAAATTATGGTAAAAACCTAGGTTTGGCATTCCAAATCGTCGATGATCTGTTGGATCTTAGGGGATCTCAGGCCAAAATGGGAAAGAAGATTGGGAAGGATGCGGCACTCGGTAAACAAACCTATCCGGCTGTGCTTGGCGAGGCTGCTAGTGAGGAGAGGGCGCACCAGATGGCCGAGGCGGCGATTGATGCATTGAAACCTTTCGGCGAGCAGGCGAAAGCCTTGGAGCTACTTGCAAACTTTGTGGTTAACAGGACTCAGTAACGATGACAAAGATACTACCGACAATTCAGTCGCCAATGCAGCTTCATGAAATGAATCTGGGGGAGTTGAATCAGGTTGCCACTGAGATACGCGAAACATTGTGCAACCTGTTGAGTATGCGGGCGGCGCATTTCGCTTCGAATCTGGGCGTCGTCGAATTGACTTTAGCTTTGCACAGCACCTACGACTTCCTGAACGACCACTTGGTCTGGGATACCGGCCATCAGATTTATCCTCAGAAACTAATCACCGGTCGGTTTGATGAATTTCATACGATCCGAACCAAAGGCGGATTGATGGGTTACCCGAATCCGACAGAGAGTGATTACGACTTGTTCATGACCGGGCATGCGGGGGCTAGTGTGTCGACGGTGGTCGGTTTGAGGAGTGGTTCTGACGTTCTTGGTGAGAAGAATTATTCGGTGGCGGTTATTGGCGATGGCGCCTTCCCCTCGGGGATAGTGATGGAGGCCATCAACAACGCGGCTGAATTGAAAAGTAAGATGTTGGTCATTTTGAATGACAATGAGATGTCGATTTGCCCGCGGGTTGGAGGAATGGCGAGCTATCTTGATCGCTTGCGGTCGACGAAATTTTATACCGGAGTCAAGAACGAAGTCGTCAGTATGCTCAACAAGGTGCCTGTGTTGGGGGATCCGACGGAACGATTGCTGTTCCAAATCAAGGAGGGTGTAAAGGCCGGTCTCCATGGCGGAATGATGTTCGAAGAACTTGGCTTCAAATACTTTGGTCCAATCGATGGGCATGACATTGGTGTCATGAAAAAGTATCTCAAAATGGTCAGAGAGATCGACGGTCCGGTTTTACTTCATGTGATCACGAACAAGGGGCATGGGTTTAAACCGGCAGCGGAGGATCCCGTTTATTTTCACACCCCTGCCCCGTTTGAAACGATTGAGGATGGAACGCCTGTTCCTAAGTCAAAGGGCAGTGCCACAGCCTATACAAACCATGCTCGTGATGCGATCGCTGATCAAATGCGAAACAATGACCGCGTGACGGTAATCACCGCGGCAATGTGTCAAGGCAATAAGTTAGAACCGATTCGAGAGGAATTTCCTGAGAGGTTTTTTGATGTTGGGATTTGTGAATCCCATGCAGTGGCATTCGCGGGCGGGCAGGCGAAGGCCGGTCTTCGCCCTATCGTTGATATCTACAGTACATTCTTGCAGCGAAGCTTCGACCAGGTGTTTCAAGAAGTTTGCCTGCAGAAATTACCAGTGACGTTTATGCTGGACCGCGGCGGGTTGACCGCCGACGATGGGCCAACTCACCATGGAACATTTGATTTTGGATACATGCGACTGTTTCCAAATATGATTGTGATGGCTCCCGGCGATGCAAATGACATTGGAGCGATGCTGGATTTCTCACTTTCACAGGATGTCGCCTGTTCGATTCGTTATCCCAAGACTGCTGCAGCAGAGATCTCGCGAGAATTACAGCCAATCGAACTCGGCAAGTCCGAGACGCTTCGGACTGGTACGGATGGTACGATTGTTGTTTGTGGAGTATCGCTGGCGAACGCACTGGAGGCAGCTGAAATTTTACAGTCGGAGGGGCTTGATGTCGGAGTTGTCAATGCTCGGTTCGTGAAACCGATTGACACTGAGATGATCCGGCAAGCGCTCGCGAATTCTAAGTTTGTGATAACGGTTGAAGAAGCGAATCTAATGGGAGGATTTGGCAGTGCATTCCTTGAGTCTGCCAACGAGATGGGTCTAAACGCAAGCAAGGTTCGCCGCATTGGGATTCCTGATGAATTCGTTGAACATCAATCTCGCCCGGAGGTGCTTGCCTCGCTGAAGCTCGACACCGCGGGGATTGCTGAGACTTGCCGTGCAGCGGCGAAGAATACTCAATTGAAGCCACACGTTGCGAGCTAACGTGTAATCAATTCCAATGCACTGAATGAGTTTGCAGCGGCAGTTGCAAACACGCTTGGAAAAAGTTGAATTTGGGAAGACGTCGATGGCCGAGGCAGAGAAGTTATTAAAAGTATTTTTGCTTGGCTCGGGTGATCGGCGGCCGCAGATTCTTGCAGAGGTTGAGCGGCTTAGGCCAGAAATTGAATCCTGTGTAGAAATTGTTGGCGAAGATTTTTCTTACCAGGGAGATTTGTCCCATGTGTCTGCTGATATCGCGATTGTGTTCGGTGGAGACGGATCCATACTGCGGGCGGCGAGGCAGATGGGTGAGCGGCAGATTCCAGTGCTAGGTGTGAACCTTGGCAAGTTGGGGTTTCTTGCAGATATTCATCCGAATCAACTTAAATCCGCTCTGCAGTCAATTTGTGAACAGAAGTACGAATTGGTTGACCATCTGATGATTCGTTGCCAAGTTTTTCGAGGCGACGCGATGGTAGCCGATGAGATCGGCTTGAATGAGGTCGCGATTCTTGGCGGCCCCCCGTTTGATATACAGAAGATTGATCTGTTCGTTGACCAAAAACATGCCACTTCTTACATGTGTGACGGTTTGATCATTAGTACTCCCGTTGGTTCGACCGCACATAATCTTTCGGCAGGCGGGCCTATTCTGAGAAAAAACCTGCAGGCGTTTGTGATTTCCCCGATCAGTCCACATACGCTTACCGTTCGTCCCGTGGTTGATACAGCGGATCGAATTTATGAGATTGTCGTTAGTCAACCCAATGATTCGACCTGCGTTGTACTTGATGGGCGGCCGCTGTCTCAATTGACTTCATTAGATCGCGTCACAATTTTTCGAGCAAAATCAGTCTTTCAAATGATCGAAATCTCAGGAAATGACTATTACAGCACGCTTCGAGAGAAATTGGGCTGGAACGGTCAATTTCAGCCCCGGCGGTAATCCCCCGGTATTTAAGGATCGCACCCTAATCAACGTTGATTTGGCAATCTAAAAAACGTTAGTATCCAGCTTATCGAGAAATTCAGTTTCGGTCGGAGATACACTTGTGGATTGTAAACGAATCAAAATTGGCGTGGCGCTGGCCGTAGTTTGCGGAGTTTTTCTATCTTGTGGCTCCTGTTTTGTCGCTCAGGTAGCGGCTCAAGATGAGTCGAGTTCAAGTAAAACACAATCTGTAACTGAGCAGATTGAGCGGGCGACCGACAAGGTTAATAAAAACCAGGTCTATCAAATAAAATACAAGCTCAAGAAAGGTGAAGAGATTCGCTGGAACTTTGAGCATGTCGTAACCACAAAATTCCAAATGGCAGGAGAGGTCGAAGAGTCCTCGTCCCGCAGTGAGAATGTGAAGCTTTGGAAAGTGGCCAATGTTGACCAATTAGGAAATATCACATTTGCCTACACCATCGAATCGGTGAAAATGTGGCAACAGGTTGGCGATACGGATCCTGTTTCCTACGACAGTAAAACAGATAACGAGATTCCCCAAGAGTATGCTGGAACGGCAGATGAAGTTGGAAAGCCTCTAGCTATTTTTTCAATTGCTCCCAATGGTACGATCCTCGATCGAAAATCAAATCTCAAACAGGATGTGTTTGGTGTTGGCAAGGTTACTATCCCGTTGCCGGAAAAAGCTGTGCCCGTTGGATACGAATGGAATGTCCCAATCGTGCTCTCAGCCAATGACGAGAATGGCACAAAAAAACTAAAAGCGAGAATTCATTATGAGTTGGCTAAGGTCAAGGAAAATAAAGCCTACATTCGATTTAAAACCGAAGTCTTGACGCCAGTGAAAAGTGAAAAAATCAAATCCACAATTATGCAGAAGATGACGAAAGGAATTGTCGTATTTGATATGGAGCTTGGGCGTCCCGTTTTACAACAAGTTCAGTGGGACGAAAAAGCTCAGGGTTTTGAGGGAGCTGATAGCTATCTAAAATATGTCGCGAGAATGTCTGAGAAAATTATCTTTAATTCAAACGGAAAGACCGCGGCGATTGCCAGTAAGTTGACTCCGTCAGGAGGAGGCGAGGTGGTAAATTCACCCGTCGATATCAAAACGCGTGATTCGGATCCGATCATGCGGAAATAGCGATTAGGGTTTTTGAGCGAGGCCGTATAGATTTGCAGTTATAAAATCGCGAAATCACCACCCGCTTTTCCGTAAATTACGGTACTGCAATCTACTCTGCGAGCACCAGCGGCATGAATCTGAGGGTGCTGCTCGC
>JAALLA010000039.1:2956-26537 GCA_011087765.1 Pirellulaceae bacterium | reverse complement strand
TCGTTGTATATCACCGGGCCGGGAGGATTGTATCGGCAACGAATGCTAATCTGCGGGCGATCGTCGGAGCCAGCGGCGATTTCTCTAAAACCTCCAGCTCAATTTCCACGTAAGAAAAATTCAGCTCAACCATCTACTTCAATTCCTGAGAATGTTGTCGCACATCGTAATGTTGTGTTCGCTCAATACGATCAACGAAAAGTATTGATGGATCTTTTTGTACCGTCCGGAGCAACGGCAAGCGAGCCGAAACCGGCCTTGGTCGTTGTTCACGGTGGTGGTTGGCGTAAAGGTGATAAAACCAAGTTTCGGGCGCTAGCAATAAAATTGGCTAGTCATGGTTATGTAACGGCCGCGATTGAATATCGGCTTGCTGACGAAGCCGCTTTTCCAGCTGCAATGCATGATTGCTCAGCGGCCGTGCGATTTCTGCGAGCCAATGCGTCGGTTTATCACCTCGATCCGAAAAAAATTGGAGCTGTGGGAGGCTCAGCGGGAGGACATTTAACAGGATTAATGGCGTCCGGTGGGGGCAACCCAAAATTGCAGGGGGAGGGCGGTAACCCCGGGCAATCCTCACGAATCCAAGCATCCATTGTCATGGCTGGCCCATTGGAGATGCTAACCGGATCGGTCGCGGAACGATCTCGGCAACCAGATTCTGGATCCAATTCGAATGTTTGGCTTCGGAGCACGGTTGATGAAAATCCAGAACTGTATGGACTTGCCGATGCCTGTGCCCAGATTGACGGATCGACTTGCCCAATTCTCTTTATGGTCGGTGAACAGGATAAGCCAGCTCGGAACCAGCCTGCCCGCGATAAATTAAAATCGTTTGGAGTTGAAACCGGTTTAATTACCTACCCCAATGCCAAGCACGGATGTTGGAATCGACAACCTTGGTTTGAAGAAATGGCAGGTGACATGATTAAGTTTTTCAATCAACATCTTTAAGGAATGGAACGGGTTCAATGTCTCGTAAGTGAACCTGTCGGCGCAGCGGTGCATTTGAAACCGCGTGCATGCTGTAAACAAAGCATTGGGCAAATGAGCGAGGTTGGTTTGTGAAGAAATCTTTTATGATTCTTCACGATAAACAAACTGTATCTTCCTACTTCCTTCAAATACCGCGATTATCCTGTCCGCCAGAAATACGGAATTGTTCTGTATGTTATTGGTAATTTTGAGATAGGACCTCGTAGAAATGAGCACACGAAAAAAGGGTTTTACACTTGTGGAACTTCTTGTTGTTATTTCCATCATCGGAATTTTAATGGCATTGCTGTTCCCGGCATTTGCCGCTGTTCGCGGAGCAGCTCGGTCGACCCAGTGTAAAAGTAACTTGCGAAATCTTGCACTTTGCCTGCTCGCCAAGGCAAGTAATTCGCCTAACGGTGCCTACTGTTCCGGTGCCTTTGATGGTAAACGGGATGGTGCGTTTGATCAGTACTCATGGGTATCAGACTGTGTTGCTCAAGATGTCATTCCAGGCGATATGCTCTGTCCAAGCTCAAAATGCATTGCTTCTGAAAAGTGGAATGCGGCTAGTTCTAACGGAGCCTCTGCTCCTCCGGCTCGCCAGGGTGTTCCTTTGAAGCAGTCTCTCCAAGCTACAGCGGAAATCGGTTTCAATACAAATTACGCAACGAGTTGGCACTTAGTTCGATCGGCTCCAGTGTTCACAGGTACAGCTGGTACTCAAGTCACCAAACCTGGTGGATTAAAAGACTGGTACAAATCAAATGGACAGCGACAGTGCGTGGGACCTTTGACCATGCGAGCGATGGACACGAGCGATATCCCTGCAAGTTCTTTAGCAATCATGGGCTGCGGCGGGCAAGGCGATGTCGCACTGCCTTATGACGGGAACGAAGATGGAATTCTAACGGAGACTGTATCGGAATCACGCGGACTCATCGCAGGAATCCCACTAGCGGAGAGCTTTAATGACGGTCCAGCTTATGTAGCCAGCGGCAATGGAGCTGCTGTTATCTTACAGCCAGATGGTACATCGCGAGCTGCTTTCGAAGCTCCGGCGGCTGGATATCCAACGCTTGGCCAAGTCGGTGTTACAAATACTTTCATGCAGGACACGCGAGACTTTTTCGCTTGGCACCAGAAGACGGTTAATGTTGCCTTTGCTGATGGAAGCGTTCGAGCGATCGAAGACGCCAATGGCGACGGTTATATCAATCCAGGATTTGGAGTTGATCCGTCAGTGGCTACTTTCGAGAACACTGGTTACACCTCGGCAGAATGCGAAGTCAACCCATGGGAAATGTTCCCTGGTGTTCTGCTCAATGGTTCTTTCCCTGTCAAGAAATTTGAGCAGTAAACCGTTTCAGTTTTGAAAGCGAAGTTTGCACCTTTGAATGAAGCCTGTTTCGACTGATAGTCGAAACAGGCGTTTTTTCGTAGTGTGCGTCTTTTTGTTTAACTCAGTTGAGTTTGGAAAATCGAATGAAACATCGATATTTTTCGTTAGAATCCCCGGATTTAAACCGTCCGAAACCGAGAAGTCGATCTGCCTTTACACTCGTCGAATTATTGGTTTGCATTTCGGTAATTGGGATCTTGCTTGCTTTGTCCTTTCCAGCCGCACAGGCGGTTAGACAAGCAGCGCGTCGGGCAACCTGCCTTTCAAACTTGCGACAGGTAATGATGGCTGCCTTAAGTTACGAGTCGAAAAATCAGGCTTTCCCCCCCGGCGACAATGGTGACGGGATGGGCTTCCTCGGGCCATTATTACCTATGATCGAAGAAGAGGCACTTTGGGATAAATTAAGATCTAAACCGATGGCCGGGCAGAGCTATCAAAATCTTTGGCACCAGGCATCGGAGACAGAAATTCCGTTGTTGCTGTGCGCTGCATCGGGTCCGGACGAGAAAATCGCTTCGTTAACAGGCTCGAATCAATACACGACACATTATTACGGAGTGTGTGGGCCGTCCGGTTCGGCAACCGATTATGCTAATTCGAAAACTTATAATTACCGTACGATTGCTTCCAACGTTTACGGTGACATTGGCTTGCAAGGTTTGTTTTCGCCAAGAAAAGACGGACGGTTTCGACCAAAACAGTTACGAGATGTGGTCGATGGCGTGTCCAATACGTTTGCGATTGGAGAAATCTCAGCATTCAATCCCAGTGAAGATTTTCCAGTTCCGCAACGATCGGCTTGGGCATTGGGTGTAAAGTACAACTCGTCCAAACAAGTTAATCAAATTTTTACCATTAAGTCGACCGCTCAGTCGATCAATTCGGAGAGCAAAAATTTGAATCATGTACCGTTTGCAAGTAATCACCCCGGGGGCACGCATTTTGCCTTAGTCGATGGATCAACTCAGTATATTGATCAGAATATTTCTCTCGATGTCTTAAAAATATATTCAAGCATCAATAGAAAAGAAAACGAGATCGGTGACCCTCCATTTTAAAGTTCTCTACGGGTTTACCCGTGAAGGCCAAAACCTGTGTTCGATTCGCTGAAAACGGCAGGCCACATCATTTTTACAACGCCAAGTGTATAATTGGGCTTGTTCCGCTTTCCTCCACTTTGAGCGGTTAAGCTAACTGAAAAAGTGGCGATTGCTTAAATGGACTTTGAGCAAATGGAGATTTCATTTCGGCAACAGTTAATTGTTGCGATGGGTCAAACAAATTTAAAAGATTGGCAATCGCCTCTCGACGTACCCAATTTGGATCGTCCGCAAAAGCGTCCGGCTAATCTGCCGGGTGATGGCAAGACGGCTGCTGTGCTTGCTTTATTTTGTGAACAAAGAAACAACGGAAAACCAGACGGCTCGACGATCAAAGCAGATCTTTTGTTAACGCAGCGGGCGCTTAACCTGTCGAATCATGCTGGCCAAATTAGTTTTCCCGGCGGCCGACTTGAGCCGGGCGAATCAACAGAGCAGGCAGCGATCCGTGAAACAGAAGAAGAAATTGGCATTCAAGAATCAAAGATTGAACTCTTTGGGCAGTTAACGAGTGTCTACATTCCACCAAGTGATTTTACAGTAACTCCTTATGTGGGTTGGATTCGTGGCGAGCCAAATTTCAAACGCTGTCAGCGCGAGGTAGAACGAATTATCCGGGCACCTTTGAATCATTTGATGGATCCACAAGCTTTAACCTCAGGTACGGTTACACGCTCAAACGGCACCACCCACGAAGTGCCTTGTTACCAAATTGGATCTCACCAGGTTTGGGGAGCGACCGCAATGATGGTCGGGGAATTGGTCGAACGGTTAAGACGCGCGGAGAAAGCGCTCGCGGGATCGGCGAGTCGGGAGAAGTGAGGCCTTGGCGTGTTGTGGTTGTTTTGGGGGCGCTATTCGCCGCGACTCCAAACATCCGCTTCACCTTCGTTATTGAATTCAACAAAGATTATGTTTGGATTACAGCAGACGGGGCAATCTTCTACATATTCCTGAGACAAACCCTCTGAAAAATCAAGCGGAACGATGATTTCCTCTCCGCAAGAATTGCAGGTGTACCCGGCTTCCTCATGAATGGCGGTGTGATTTTCAGATGTTTCGTTTTCACTTTCTTCAAAAAAATAATCCACGGCATGCCTGTTTGCTAAAGATGTTTTTGGTTGCATCGGTAACCGTTCATTCCTCGAGTTGAATAACTTTAGATTCTGATCGAGTTCCGTCAAAGGCATTGACGATTACCAGAGTGCCCGGTGGAATGTCAATTAGTCCAGTGATCGGGATTTCACCCTGATCGTTGCTACGGGTTCCTCGAATGGGTCGCCCATTGGTTCTGTAAAAATGGACGTCAGCATTGGGAAGTACGCGAATTGCAGGAATTTTTGCGGTTGGCGTTCGTCCTGTGCGAGACGCAGTGGTTTCTAAGTTTCCGCCGCCGCGAGGTGTCTCATCGGGAGAGTCGACCAGGTTTCGGATGCGGAGCTGGATGTCCGGATCTTGTTGGGAGGGATCAAACTCCATCTCCAGAAAATTCCAGTAAAACGGTTCATGGCTGGCGTGTGGTTCCTGATCTGGGTTCGCAAAATCTTTATGGTAGAGCGCGTGGACTTGGATTACCCGACCATCAACGTCTTTCATTTGCTGACCGAACCCCGGGATTAAGGCTCGTCCTCCACTTCGTCCGATTGGCCCAAAACTGCATTCGATCAGTCCATGGTTGAGATTTTTCATGATGCATCCATTGTGGACATCGCCATAGACCGAAACGACGCCATCTCGTTGTCCCAGCAATTCAATGACTCGATCCGAACCGGCTTTCACCCAGCCCGCGTAGTCAGCGGTAACACGATCTCGTTGCGAAAATTTTTGAGGATGGTTCTTACTTGCGGAGTCACCGTTTTTCGCGCCGGCCCAAATGGTATGTAATCCATTGATTCCCGTCAGGCAGATAAGTGGAGAGGAATCCGTCGTCAGCAGGGACTGTAACCATCCGAATTGCTCTTCCCCTAACAGGCTACGAGTTGGATCAGTTCGATCGTAAAGGCTCTTGAATTCATTCCATCCCTGGTCATCCCAGATATCGACATCCTGACTACTTCTCCAAAGTCGTGAATCCAGAATAACGAATGTAAAATCCCGGTTTGGCATCTTCCATGCCCGCCATTTTTTTGGATTTTCATAGGGGTCAACATGTTCGGCCCCAGTCGTCAAATGGTGCACAATTTGAAAATTTCTACGCATGTAGGCCGGGTCTTGTCCCAGGCCTTCCGTTTTCCGAATCAGTATTTGTTCGGGACCTTTCACATCGTCCATCCCATAGTCGTGATCACCTGGATTGATGACGTTCCAGTGGCGCATCATTTGCCATCGACTTGTCGGCCCACAAATTGAGAGCGCTACAATTTTGTAGGCGTCATCGGTACTCGGCGGGTACATCAGCAATTCCATGTACCAGACATCATCTTCCCAAACCATGATTTGAAAGTTGTAATCATCAAGGTGCTGATAAGCCTCGACGGTCGGCTGATCTCGGACACCCCAAATATCTCGTTGCCCGGAAATAGTCCAACCTTTATCTTTGCGTTCTTGCAATCCAGAATTGATTGCATGGCAGCTGAGCCCACATAATTTGTAGGGCGCCTTCAGCTGTGGTAGTCGACCGACATAGTTTCCCCCTCCGGGTACTTCGCCTACCAGTCCCATTCCCGGACCGCAGGAATCGGTCCCGACCCTGCCATCGGAAGTGACATTCTTACCGTCTTTCCAAACCGTGTAATAGAGAGTTTTTTCGGAAGGGTTAACCGGTAGCGTTACGTCAATCACTGCGGTGTTGCGGCGCCATTGGTTGTCGACAATTCGTCCTGCACCGGCAATCTCTACCTGTTCCCATCCACCCCGGGGAGCGGGTGAGTCGGCAACTCGAATTTCGATTTTTTTACCATCTGAGGCAAACATTCCTACAAACCGGACATGCCAATTTCCCCCTTTCAAAGCCAGCGTATCCCCTAACGGGTAACAGACGAGGCAATCAGCATGACCAATTTTTAGAGGTTCGTTTTGGTAAGGTTGAACTTTGAAACGAGTTACATCGAAGTCGATGAGGCCCCGAGATAAAACCCCGACAAATCCTTCCGTTTTTTGAATTGGCAAAGAGTGAGTCAGCGACACGGTCTTGCTATTGGCGGAAAAAGTTACCCGAATTTGGCATCGGTTGTCTTCCGATGGCTGGACGTGCACGATTAATCGACACCGGTCTCCCGGGTTTAATTGCATCGCATCGGTCGATTTCAAGATCGAATCGTTGGCGGCCGAAAGACCGGCCTGGGAAGATTTTTTGGCGTTCTTGGCCGGTCCCATGATCACCAATTGCTGCTTGTCGTTCCAGCCAATGCTTATGAGTTGACCAAGCCGATTGTAGCTTTGAAACACAGACTTTGATCCAATTGCGACCCCCATCAAACCGTATCCATCTTGATACATTTTCCAATCAGACTGATCTCCCTTTGGCACTGCAGGTCGATCAGCGTGGTAGGTGAATTCAGTCTCTAATTGATATTCTCCGGAGAGTTTCCACTGAGGGGCGTAAATGACCCCGCAATCTAAAGAGGGGTCGTAATCTGTTTTGTATGCAAAGTTGTGAGTTTCAGCGTGAAAAGGAAAACCTGTTCGGCGGGCGCGATCTCCGTAATTTTGCAATCGACGTCGGAGGGCGCCATTTTCAATTTTCCAGAAACCGGGATTTAGTGTTTGCCATTGGTGTCCGTGATAATTCGAGTTGGATCGGTCGAATAGAAATTCGGATTCTACGCCTTGTTTGGAGTTAACAGATTGCGATGAAATTGGGTGCTGTGGAATCGCCGACGCCGCCAGTGCCGCGCCCGTCGCTCCTGCCGCACCTTCCAGAAATGCCCGACGATCTAAATCGGTGGTCGCCTCCGGGGTTCGCTTGGGTTGGTTAGGGTTCATGGTGTTTGCACCGTGGGTGATGGATAAATGTTGCAGGCTTTCGACACATCCATTAGAGCAAACCTAGGCTGCCTCAGGCTTGCTTTGATTAAATTTATTATAACCGGCATGAATGTGTTGCGGTCGCCAAGCGTTGCGACCGGATTAGGGCACTGTCAAAGTGCCTAGAAATCTAATTTTATAATTCGCGCGATACTTTAACGGAGTGTATTTAAATGTGCTGGAGGGGTTCAAGAATTCAATTGGAATAAGAAGTTTTTACAGACAGGGTGTAACCATGAAATATTGTAAATTAACTATTTTGTATGTTCCTTGCTGTTTCATTTTTGCACTGTTGGTACAAGCTTGGATGCCGGCAGTTTCTCAGGCGCAGGAGCCAGATTGGTATCCTTATGTGTTGGCGCGAGGTAATGATCGTGCAGTAATTAAGAACACTCATATTAATGATCGCCCGTATCGCCCTCTTCATTTTTACGGAAATGCGGTTCGGCGCAGTCATTACCGAGGCAACCCGGCTCCAATGCCAAAAGATCTGGTTCGTGCTTCAACCGTAAGATTGCGACGCCGTTAATAGGCGGTCAACAGGCTTAAGTTCTAAACAAGAACGGTAGGGTTTTCCTGCCGTTCTTTTTTTGCAGGTGACCTCAAGGCAATAAATAAAAATTGACCTGGAACTTAGATCCAGTTGAAGGAATCTTCCAATCACAGGTCGCGCTCATAACTTATGAGAGTTACTTTCTTATTGGTACCAAAAACTACTTATCTTTGGTTTTTATTAAATCAAAGCCTCTTTTTCTGTTTTTTGTTGGCGGTGAAGAACCCAACGGTTTAAAAATATTGTAGCGAGTTGAATGGGCGACTTTGATTTAAATAATTCGCGCTGTTCAGCCATCAGTCTTACGGTAGGCCATCGAGTATCTACTGTTCACGATTCCATCCTTCGACGATTTAGATTTGATATGAAAAAACTTTTTGCAATCCTCTTTGTTCTGTTTGCGGGAACGACGCTGGCAGAAGAACAACCAAATATCTTATGGCTAACCTGCGAGGATAATAATATTAACTGGGTTGGGTGCTATGGAAATCCGTATGCGGAGACACCTAACATCGATCGTCTCGCCGGCGAGGGGTTTCAATACATGCATTGTTACGCCAATGCTCCGGTTTGCGCTCCAATGCGAAGTACTTGGATCACGGGTGTTCATGCACTTTCAATGGGAACCCATCCGATGCGTAGTCGATATCCAATCCCTCATGAGACGATAAAATACTATCCGGACCTTTTAAAGAAGGCCGGCTATTTCGTCGGCAATGCCCGCAAGACAGATTACAACATTGGGGGCCGTAACGATCAAAGTCCGTGGGATACGAACAAGGTTGATTGGGACGTTCTGAAAAACAACCAACCGTTTTTTATGGTGATTAACAGCACTAAATCGCATGAGTCAAAAGCCTTTGGTGATGTAAATAATACGACTCATGATCCGAAGGATGTGCGACTTGCTAAATACCATCCAGACATTCCCGAAATCCGAAAAAATTACGCCCACTACCATGACCAGATGAAAAAGATGGACGCCGATATCGGAACGGCTCTGGCTAATTTGGAGAAAAGTGGAATGGCGGATAATACGATCGTCATTCACAATTCGGACCATGGCGGTGTTCTGGCTCGCAGCAAGCGATTCTTATTTAATAGTGGAACGCATTGCCCTTTGGTCATTCGTATTCCCGAAAAGTATAAGCACCTGCGACCAGCTGACCCGGGAAGTAAGATTGATGAAATCGTAAGCTTTGTAGACATGACAAAGACGTGGCTGAATATTTGCAGTGCGGAGACGCCAGATTACTTGCAAGGAAAAGTCTTCCTCGGCCCGGATGCCGAATCTCGCAAGTATCACGTTAGCTTTCGTGGTCGCATGGACGAGCGTTGCGACAATGTCAGAGCAATTCGCGATGGAAAACTGCTATACATCAGGAACTATATGCCCTATGCACCCTGGGGGCAAAAGCTGAATTACCTTTGGCGCATGAAAGCGACGCAGGCCTGGGATCAATACCATCGAGAAGGAAAAACCAATGCTGTGACGGGGCGGTTTTTTGGAACCAAGCCGATGGAAGAACTCTACGACACCACCGTTGACCCCGATAATGTCGTTAATTTGATTGACGATCCAAAGTATGCCAACGACGTAACGCGGTTAAGTACAGCGTTAGATCAATGGCAAGTAGAGAAATTCGATTCCGGCTTAATTCCGGAAAGTGAAGTTGTAAAACGGTCGGAAGATTGTGGAAAGACTATTTATGAAATGGTCCGCGATCCTGTCTTGTACGATCTTCGTGCCTACCAATCCGCTGCTGCGATGGCACTGGAAAAGGATCCAAAAAACCTCCCTGTGTTTTATGAAAATCTAAACTCAGGTGATTCCGGTGTCCGCTATTGGGCGGTCGTTGGGTGCTTTAATCTGCAGGAAAAAAACTCTATCGATTTGGCTAAAATGAAAACCTGTTTGAGTGATAAGTCGCATCACGTTCAGGCGATGGCGGCGTGGATTTTATATCGAGCGGGAGATCAAGAATCTGCACAAGCGTGTTGGAATCGATTGCTTGCCGGTAGTTCTTACGCATCTCTCAAGGTACTTAATATTATCGATTGGATCGGCGATGGCGCAGAACCTTATCTAGAGGCAATGAAAAAATGCGAATTTAGTCATCAAGGCTATGTGCCCAATATGAAAGAAAATCTTGGCCTCGTTGTTACAAAACCAAAAAAGAAACGTGCCCCATAGATCGATATTCACCTGTCGGGATTTTTCGACTTCGCTTACTTTCATCCTGCAATTCAATATGAAAAAAACACTTGTTTGCCTTTGTCTGTTGTTTGCGGTGCCGTTGAGTGTGGAGGCGGTTGAGCGACCCAACGTACTGATCATCATGGCAGATGATTGCACATATTCAGACTTACCCATGTACGGGGGTAAAAACGCAAAGACTCCAAACCTTGAAACGCTCTCAAAAGAGAGCTTAGTATTTAATCGCGCGTATTTGTCATCAGCGATGTGCCAACCATGTCGTGCGGAACTCTACACGGGACAATACCCGATGAGAAATGGCTGTGCGTGGAATCACTCAGCCAGTCGACCGGGTACAAAAAGTATGCCGCACTATCTGCGGAAGTTAAATTACCGTGTTGGATTGGCCGGGAAAGTACACGTGCTTCCCAAGAAAGTTTTTCCGTTTGAATCGATTGCCGGGTTTGATAAAAATTGTGTTCGGAATCCAACCTCTGCCCATGATTTAAGTGCGACAAAAGAGTTTTTTTCTCGGGATACTGAACAGCCATTCTGTCTGGTCGTGGCTTTGGTGGAACCGCATGTACCGTGGGTCATGGGAGATGCTTCGGTTTATCCGCCAGCGGGCCTGGATCTCCCGCCAAATATTGCTGACACGCCGAGGACACGCGAAGATTTTGGGAAATATCTCGCCGAGATCAGTTACATGGACGGTCAAGTAGGCGAAATTCTCGAAGCGCTTGAGGAGTCGGGCGAAGCGGATAGTACGCTAGTTCTATTTACATCGGAACAGGGAGCGCAATTCCCCGGTTGCAAATGGACGAACTGGGATACGGGTGTCCATTCAGCGCTAATGGCTCGATGGCCAGGGAAAATCAGAGGAGGATTGCGTACCGACGCATTGGTGCAGTATGCAGATATTTTACCGACCATTCTGGAACTCTGCGGCGGAAACTGTCAGGGGAAACCGTTTGACGGAACCAGTTTTTCATCCGTTTTAAAACAACCCGATAGTCGTCATCGGGATTTTGTATTCGGGATGCACAACAATATACCCGAAGGGCCCGCCTATCCAATTCGTTCGGTCTGCGATGGTGAGTTTCACTATATTCGCAATCTCTCGCCCGCCGAAACCTACATTGAAAAACACCTAATGGGGGTGAAAGGGGAGGGCGTTCTCAACAATCCATATTGGGGCACTTGGATTTGGGATTCGACAACAAACGAACGAACCTACGGATTGGTGAAACGTTACATGCATCGTCCTGCCGAGCATTTATATCGTTTGACCAGCGATGCCTATGAGATGAATAACCTTGCACTCGATCCGGAGTATAAGGCTACGGTCGAAAAAATGAGCGCAGAACTTGATCGTTGGATGCGAGATCAAGGTGATCCGGGGCTTGAGCAAGATACGCGAACAAGTCATCAAGCGGCAAAAAAAGGTCAACATCGATTCATGCCTCCTGTAAAGACAGAATAGAGTCTGTCAAATAGGCGATGAATGAAATGATGTTTCGAACAATCATAAGTTCTCTGAGGAGCCCATGAAAACTAAACTCTCGTCCTTATTGTTGGCAGCTTATTTGTTGTACGGGGGCGTTCTCCTTGAAGGAGCTTTCGTACAGGACGCAGACGCTCCCTACAACGTCTTGTTTATTATTTCAGATGACCTGACTTCAACAGCCCTTTCGTGTTACGGAAATCCTCGCTGTCAAACACCCAACATTGATGCCCTGGCTGCTCGCGGAACACGCTTCACGCGGGCTTATTGTCAGGGAACCTACTGTGGCCCTTCGCGGGCATCCTTTATGTCGGGCTACTATCCGCATGCGACGGGAGTCCTTGGTTATGACAGTCCCCGGCCTAAGATTGGCGACCGAGCGACGTGGCCGCAGCATTTTAAAAATAACGGATATTACACTGCGCGAGTTAGCAAGCTCTATCACATGGGAGTTCCCGGCGGCATCGAAGTTGGTTTTGGTATCGAGGATCATCTGGGGTCAGATGGTTCCGATGATCCTGCTTCCTGGACGGAGCGGTTTAATTGTCCAGGACCGGAATGGAAGGCTCCAGGAGATATTGAACTGCTTGAGGGGAATCCGGATGGTAAAAAGCCACCTAAAGGCGGCAATAATTTTATTGTTGTTGAAGCCGATGGCGGGGATGAAGTTCACTCAGATGGCCTTGCCGCAAAGAAGGCAGTCGAACTTATCGAAGCCCATAAAAATGAACCATTTTGGTTAGGTGTCGGCTTCGTTCGTCCTCACGTACCGTTTGTTGCTCCGCGCAGTTATTTCCCGCCTTTTCTCCCTTACTCGAATATCGAATTGCCAGAAAAAATTGCCGGAGATCGCGATGACACACCTCGCGCGGGAATTAATTACAAGACCAGCGAAAATATGAAAATGGATCTTCGTCGGCAAAAGAAAGCGGTTGGCGGATATCTCGCGTCTGTGGCCTTCATGGATGCTCAGGTTGGAAAAGTGATGGATGCACTCGACCGAGCCGGGTTGCGGGACAAGACGATTGTGATTTTTACAAGTGATCACGGATACCATCTTGGGGAACATGATTTTTGGGCCAAAGTGAGTCTTCGTGAAGAATCAGCGGCAGTCCCGCTGATCATTTGTGTGCCTAATCAAGCGCCTGGAGTATGTAACAGCCTTGTTGAACTTTTGGATCTTTATCCGACGGTTGCTGATCTTTGCGGACTCGAGGTTCCAAAAAGACTGCAAGGTAAAAACATAAAATCGATGTTGAGTAATCCGGAGGCCACAGTGCGGGAATCTGCTTTCAGTGTCGCGCCAATGCGTAAAGGTTTTTTACTGCGAGAAAACAACTGGGCCTACATCCAATACGGCGAAGATGCAGCGAATGGCATCGAGTTGTACGACATGAACTTGGATCCCAAACAATATAATAATTTGGCAGGAGATCCGGCTCACACTGAGTTGATCGATGCTTTCAAAGCAAAGATGAAATTAAAAATGACTGAGATTAGAACCAACGATTTACCAGCTTCAATAAAACCAAAGAAGCGAAAAAAACAATCACAACGGTAGCCTTTTGTTCGACCCTTTAACGACTTCGGCGTAATCAAAATTTGCGAAAGAGGAACCATGAGAATTTTACTTGTTTTGATTAGTCTGTTTTTTTCCATCTGGACGCCGGGAACTTTGTTAAGTGAAGAACCGCCAAATGTGGTTGTGTTTCTTACCGACGATCAGGGTTGGGGAGATTTGGGATGCTATGGGCACCCCAGAATTCAAAGTCCTCATCTGGATCAGTTTGCTGCCGAAGGCCTGCGGTTAACCCAGTGCTATGCCGGTTGCAGCGTGTGCTCTCCTTCTAGATCGGCTATTTTGACCGGTCGAACGCCTTATCGAAACGGTGTTTGGCGGTGGATTCCGCCGGGAAGTCAGTACCACCTTCGAACCAGTGAAATCACGATTGCGGAGCTATTGAAAGAACGTGGTTACGATACCTGCCACGTAGGAAAATGGCATCTAAACGGAAAATTCAACAGTGACGAGCAACCTCAGCCGGATGATCACGGGTACGACCATTGGCTGGCAACGCAAAACAATGCCGCGCCAAACCACATGAACCCAGAAAATTTTGTTCGTAATGGAAAGGCTATCGGTAAAGCGACTGGGCCGAGTTCTATGATTTGTGCGGAGGAGGCAATCGACTGGCTTGAGTCGCGAGAAAATTCTAGCCGGCCGTTTTTCTTAACTGTCTGGACACACGAGCCTCATTTACCGATCGAATCGGCTGAAAAGTACATGCAACCCTACGCTGATATTAGTGACGAGGGCGTTCGGCAGCATCACGGTAACATCACCCAGTTAGACGATGCGTTTGGTACTTTAATGTCAGGTCTGGATCGTCTGGGGTACCGAAACGATACGCTTGTCATTTACACCTCGGACAATGGACCCGAGGGAAAAGGTACGTCGGGAAGAACGCGAGGATCCACCGGAGGGTTGCGGGGACGAAAGCGCGCATCTCATGAGGGGGGAATCCGAGTGCCTGGAATTATTCGTTGGCCAGGCCATGTTGCCCCGGGGTCACAAAGTGATACTCCAGTGATTGGCTCAGATATTTTTTCCACGATTTGCGAGATTGTCAAAATTCCTCTTCCTCAAGATCGAACAATCGACGGGGCAAGCATAATGCCAGTTTTTGAAAATAAACCGGTCGTTCGAGAGCAACCTCTGTATTGGAGAAATCATTTAGCTCCAGAGGAATCGCGTGTCGCGATGCGCGTTGGCGATTGGAAAATATTGGCCTCTGAGAATTTAACTCAGTTTGAGTTGTATAACATCCGAGAAGATTGGCAAGAAACGGATGATTTGCAAGCGAAGCATCCCGTCAAATTTGAGTCGCTTAAAAAGCAACTAATCCAAATGGATGCGGCGGTATTAGCCGAGGGCCCGGACTGGTGGAAAGAAGACAAATCCCGTTCTCGAAAACCAACCAAGACCGCGAAACTCCCTTCTGGTAAGGACGACACGGGTCGATTTCAACTAGTCAAGGGTGTCAATGTGACTGCTTGTGATTTGGGATATCGATTAAAAGCGAACGGTGAAGGTCTGGCACTGCAAAAGCTAGATTCACCCATTGTGGGGCGAGCCGTATTAAGCACAACTTATCGAAGTCACCAAAAACAAGGTAAGACGCGAAATGCGGCGATCGTATTCGGATCCGATTCCAGCAATCAGGAGACATTAAAAATTGGTACAGCCATCGGAATGAATCAACATGTGGCGTTCCGGGGTGGCTGGAAAAATGTCGGTGAACTTGCCAAAGTTGACGCCAAGTTTGAGTCGTTGGATACGTTTCAGGTCCAGATTGAATTCGACTTAGATCGTCATTTGGCGATCGCCAAAATCAACGGCAAAACAGTTGAAGCGGTTTTGCCAACGGCATGGAAAGAAATCTCTTGGGTAGGATTTTATGTGAAGGCGACAGAAACTGATTTCGCCGATTTCAAAATTGAATTGAAATGATCAATTCACTGCAATTTCAATGACGTTACGATTCAATCAAGACGGTGTCATCGTCTTCGTACGGTGGGCTACAGCAACAGAGTAATCGCAGTACGACGTTGCCGTCATTTTTAATTTGATGGACTTGGCCGGGAGGTATCGAGACGGCATCGCCCACGCCAACATTCTGCGTCTGGCCTTCGATCGTCATGATTCCCTGACCATCGGTGATGTAATAGATTTCTTCTGCCTTGACGTGATAGTGTGGAATCGTTTGCCCACCGACTGGAACGCGGGCCTCGGCGAGACTTTGATTGCGGATGGAAGAATTTCGATAAGACAGCAACTCTCGAATTTCGGAGGAGTCCTTCGTGGTGAACGAAGGCACAACGTTGAGGTTTTTAACATCCACGGTTGAAGACCTTAAATTGTATGACGTGACTAGTGAACTGAGTTATTATTTGTTGCTCGGTGGTTGCCAAAGGCCAATGCGACCATTGCTTCCCGAGGCCCAACCGCGGCTTCCGTCTGGTGAAAATTGAATTGAATGAAATCCCGTTTCAGAAATGCGTTGCCAAGTATGGCCAAGGTCAAAAGAAATGTCAGTCCCGCTAGGCCCTACCGTGATTGCACAGGGAGCGCCGCGGTGTTGAGCATGAATCACGCAACTGCGAAAACCAGAGGGAGGTTTTGCGCCTTTGGGAACTGTCCATGTCATACCCCCGTCCGAAGAAACAGCGTAATTGTGAGTTTTGGCATCGGCTAAGGTATAGTTACCGCCAACGACCACGCCGCATTTTTGATTGATAAAGCAGACTGAAAAAATTCCCGAAGAAGGGTCTCTTAGAATAGGTACACTCGCCATCGTCCACTGTTTTCCAGCATCTCGAGAAATTGCGATACGGCTGGTTTCGCTGACTTCACCCTTCAAGGCACTGCCTAACGCAATAAAGATATTCGATCCTGAAGTTGTGATCATGTTGGTCCCGCTGGCGGCAAAGCCTGCTTCACCAGGTCGAGTTTGGGGTGAGTTGTCTGCTGGTTTCCAAGACACACCTCCGTCGGATGTGGTTAGCAGGAATATTTTTCCGTCAATTGGATCTCCCATAATGATCCCGTTTTTTTTGTTGAAAAAAGAAAGCGCGTCGAGAAAGATTTTTTCATCTTTGTTTTCATACACCCGCTGCCAGTTGGAACCTCCATCGGTGCTGCGGTAGACGCAGGCAGGTGTCCCCGATGTGATGGCCACGATGGTTTGCGAGTTGATGGCATGAATATCTCGAAAATCTAGATTCTCAGCGCCAGGAACAACCTTGAGACTCCAGGTTTTACCGCTATCGGTAGAGTGGACAATTGTTCCACCAGTCCCACTGGCCCAGATAGTTGATTCAGAAAATACGTGCAGTCCGCGCAGGCTTGCTTTGGTATCGAGTTGAATTACTTGCCATGGATCGGCTGTGCGATTTTCTTCTTCTGCGCGTTCGCTGCCTTGTGTAAAACAGCAGAAAAAGCTGGAAATAGTGATAATTATTAGTAATTTATCGACTGGTTTTGTTTTCATTTGAATCCTTAGCTGATTTATAATTAGCGATTAGAAGCAGGATTGATTTCGGATGAAAGTTATTGGTTTGCAAATTGAAATGCATGGAAACGGAAGTACCGATTTACGCCACACGATTGCTGGAAAATTTGATGATTAAGCGTAATTCAACTTATCAGATTTTCATCGCCGTTGTCTTCTTTCTCAATTTAATGTCACCCATTGGATTTGGACAGGATCAGGCGAAGATTAGCTTTGCTGATCAAGTTCGGCCTATTTTGGAAAAGCATTGTTATTCTTGCCATGGACCGACGGCTCAGGAAAGTGAATATCGGTTAGACGTAAGAAGTGCTGCGATGGGGATTGGTGATCGCGGTGAGCGACCAATCCAAGTTGGCGATCGAAAACACAGCCCAATTTTTCACTTTGTTAACGGCAGTGAGGATGGCGAGCGAATGCCTCCAGTTGGCTCGGGTGAGCCTCTTAACGCAAATCAGATTGAGATCATCGGTCAATGGATAGATGAAGGTGCGAGTTGGCCGGACGAATTTGCGAATGAATCAGCAATCGGCTCAGGTCGGCAATCAATAGAAACCGATCACTGGTCATTTCAGCCGGTAGTCGATCACGTTCCTCCGAAAGTCCAGTGGCCGTTGTCGGTGAATTTTCCCATTCGGGGAGCCGTAGATCAGTTTGTTAGCCAGAAGCTTCAGAAAAACAGACTTCGTCCATCATCGCCGACTGATCGCACAACGCTAATTCGCCGGGTGTATTTGGATATGCTTGGCCTGTATCCGACGTCTAAACAGATTGAAGAATTTGTTGCTGATGAATCCGAAGATGCGTATGCGAATTTAATCGAACGAGTTTTAGCAAGTCCTCATTACGGTGAACGTTGGGCGCGGCATTGGTTGGATGTTGTCCGTTTTGGTGAATCAACAGGCTACGAAGTCAATCGAGACCGGGCGAATGCCTATTACTATCGTGACTATGTGATTGACTCCCTCAACAATGACAAGTCCTACCAGGATTTTATTCTTGAACAACTCGCCGGGGATGCCGTCGGCGCGGATGTTGGAACTGGATTTCTGGTTGGAGGTGCCTATGACATTGTAAAGAGCCCGGACAAAAATTTGACACTCATGCAGCGGGAGGATGAGTTAGCCGATTATGTGAACACCACCAGCACAACGTTTTTAGGTTTAACAGTTGGATGTGCTCGATGTCATAACCATAAATTCGATCCTATTTTGCAATCGGATTATTACTCTCTTCAAGCGGTGTTTGCCGGGGTTCAACACGGTGAACGAAGGCTCAAAGAACATTTGGACCCGTCAGTTCAAATCGCAATGGATACGCTCGAAAAGGAGCGGATGATTTATCAGAAAAAGATTGTTGATCTGAAAAAAAAGCTTCTCCCACTCGATGCTGCTGCGATCGACTTGCCTGCGGTTAACGCCAAACAGAATGTCGATAATTTTCCACCCACGAAAGCGAAATATATTCGATTCGAAATTTTTCAAACGAACGGTGCGGAGCCTTGCATCGATGAATTAGAAGTGATTTCGCATCAAGATCAGAAAAATGTCGCATTGGCGTCGAGTGGTTGTAAAGTAAGCTCGTCAGGCGACTATCAAAACAATCCAAAACATAAGTTGAAACACCTTAACGATGGTAAGTATGGAAATGATTTCAGCTGGATATCCAATCAAAAGGGAGCGGGTTGGGTAGAAATTGAATTGCCAAATTTGACCACAATCGATCAAGTTGTTTGGGGGCGAGAGAGAAACGGTGCTTACGCCGACCGTTTACCTGTCGGTTACATCATTGAAGTTTCAACCGATGGAAAAAACTATCAACGGGTTTCCGGTTCGTCGAGAAGGCCGTCGAATGTGGCGGGTTCATCTGTCTTAGATCTGGATGCGATTCGACTCCTTTCTCACGTAGACGCTGCGAAAGCGAAAGAATTGTTGGCGTTGTTGAAACAAACGGAATCTCGGCTTGCCAAATTGACTCAGTCGATCCCGACTGCCTATGTTGGGAAATTTTCTCAACCGCCGGTTATCAAACGACTGTACCGTGGTGATCCGCTTTCTCCCCGGGAGGAGGTTTATCCGGACGCTCTGGCGGTGATGGGGACACTGGGAATGACCTCCGACGAACCCGAGCAAAGTCGGCGACTCAAGTTAGCGAAGTGGATCGCTTCTGAGGATAACCCGTTAACCGCCCGTGTTATCGTTAATCGAGTATGGCATTACCATTTTGGTCGCGGACTGGTCGCAACGCCAAGTGATTTTGGAAAAAATGGATCCGTTCCCAGTCACTTAGAACTTTTGGATTGGTTAGCGATTCGATTCATTGAAAATGATTGGTCGTTGAAATGGCTCCACCGCGAGATTTTATCATCGAGCACCTTTCAGCAATCTAGTCATCCACGAGCCGAAGCAATCGCTAAAGATGCTGATTGCAAACTCTTGTGGCGCTTTCCACTGAAGCGACTTGAGGCCGAAGCGATTCGCGACTGTGTACTGCAACTTTCGGGGAAATTAAATCTAAAAGCTGGGGGACCGGGATTTTTATTATTCAAGATCGATCGTGAAAATGTTCATCATTATTTCCCCCTAGAGAGTTTTGGTCCTGAGCATTTCCGGCGAATGATTTATATGACTAAAATTCGTCAGGAGCAGGATGAAGTGTTCGGCGTGTTCGATTGTCCAGACGGAGGTCAGACCATTCCAAATCGAAACCAGTCGACAACGGCGTTGCAGTCGCTAAACATGCTTAATAGCAAGTTCATGATGGAGCAAGCGAAGTTTTTATCAGAACGTTTGCAACGCGAGGCAGGAAGCCAAGCAAATGATCAAATTAATCACGCTTTTGATTTAGCGTTTGCAAGAATCCCAACGGCAGGGGAATTGGCAGAAGCGAGTGCCTTAATACAACAATTTGGTTTGGAATCTTTCTGTCGAGCGATTTTGAATTCGAATGAATTTTTATTCGTGAGGTGACCTATGAGACCGAGAATAAAACCATCCCACCTTTTGAACCGTCGTTCGTTTCTATCGAGCACAGTGACTGGTCTAAGCGGGATAGCGCTAACGCAACTCCTTGCTTCTGAACAATTACTCGCGAATGTTGATGACAAAAAATCTCCGATTCGTCCGGCAATTTTGCCGGAACAACCGTCGCTGGCACGGAAACCACATTTTCCTGCTGCCGCCAAGAATGTGATCATGATCTTTTGCGCTGGTGCGTGTAGCCAAATAGACACTTTTGACTACAAGCCGGAGTTGATTCGCATGCACGGTCAGGCGATGCCGGGAGAAAAAGTGGTCACGTTTCAGGGAGCGCAGGGGAGTTTGCAAAAAAGTCCGTGGGAGTTTAAACCTCGCGGAGAAAGCGGCAAGATGGTTTCGACGTTAGTCGATAACATAGGTGAGCTGGCAGACGATATTTGTTTTCTTCACTCGTTGACAGGAAAAACGAATACCCATGGACCAGGTGAAAATTTCATGTCGACCGGTTTTACGCTCGATGGTTTCCCTAGTATTGGTGCCTGGGCAACTTATGCCCTGGGGAGTGAAAATAATGAATTGCCAGCCTTTGTCGCGATTCCGGATCCACGCGGCACGCCTCAGTCCAGTGTCAACAACTGGGGTCCCGGTTTTTTGCCCGCTGTATTTCAGGGCACTGATTTTAACGCGGCCAATCCAATTCGAAATCTTGCTCGACCGAGCGGGATCTCTAGTCGAGAAGATGTTGCGACCCGCGCCTTTTTAAAGAAAATGAACGAGCGACACTTAGCCCAGTTTCCCGGGGATACTGAATTAGCAGCTCGGATTGCGAGTTACGAATTGGCGGCCAAAATGCAATTGAGTGTTCCAGAAATTAGCGATTTATCGACCGAGCCGGAACATATTTTATCTCTGTACGGTGCGAACGATCCCGCCAACGAACTGAAATCCAGCTTTGCAAAAAATTGCATTTTGGCTCGGCGTTTGGTTGAAAAAGGTGTTCGCTTCGTTCAGTTATTTAACGGTGCTTACCAGACCGGTGGCGAGGGAACCAGTAACTGGGATGGCCATAAAGCCCTTGAGAAACAATATACAGTCCATGGCCAGATACTCGATCAGCCCGTCGCTGGGCTTCTTAAAGATCTCAAGCAAAGAGGGTTACTCGAAGATACTCTAGTTGTCTGGTGTACCGAATTTGGTCGAATGCCGACGTTCCAGGCAGGAGCCAGCGGCCGAGATCACAATCCCTCAGGCTTCACTGCCTGGCTAGCTGGAGCTGGAGTTAAAAAAGGCTTCAGTTTTGGTGCGACCGACGAGTTTAGTTATAAAGCGGTGGAAGATGTCGTTTCTGTTTATGATTTCCACGCCACAATACTCCACCTGTTGGGACTCGACCATGAGCGGTTGAGTTTTTATCACGATGGAATTGAACGCCGGCTGACCGACGTCCACGGGAGCGTTATCAAGCAGATTTTGAACCGTGTCTGAGATCTAAGTTGATTTTTAAATGACACTCGCTCTCATTTTCGCGCTTTACTTTTTTGGAATTTGCCGGAGTGTGGCGACTAAATAGTCCCAGTATTTTTTTACACTTGCAATCTCACACTTTTCGTCGGGCGAATGCGGATTCTTGATCGTTGGTCCAAACGAGATCATATCCAACCCTGGATAAACGCTTCCGATAATTCCACATTCCAGTCCGGCATGCACTGCATTGACGGTTGGTTCAACGCCAAACAGGTCCGAATAAATCTGAGTCATTTGGCGGAGGATTTCTGAATCGGCATTGGGCTTCCAGCCCGGATAGCCACCGGTATGCTGGACATCGGCAGCGGCAAGTTGGAATGCCGATTGGATCGTTCTCGCAAGATCATCACGAGCGGTCTCGACACTGCTTCGCGTTAGAAACTGAACCAGAACCGTACCCGACTCAATCAATACTCTGGCAAGACTGGTAGATGTTTCAACAAGCCCAGGCATCTCGTCGCTCATTCGGGCAACGCCGCAAGGGGCAGCATAGATTGCCCGAATCAGATTTTCCTGTGAGGTTGAGTCCATTACCGTTTCTACCGGGGATGCCGGTTCGAGCGACGCCATCAAGTCAGGTTCGGTTCGAATGAGTTCGGTTTGAATCACCCCGATCGTTTTTGCAATGTGTTTTTTGAAATGATCGACTTGATCTGAATCGACGACGACAATTGCAAAAGATTCACGAGGAATAGCATTTCTTAAACTGCCACCGTCGAGAGAGGCAATTCTTAGTCCAAAATTTTGTGAGCCTTCCCAGAGAAGACGGTTCATGATTTTATTGGCATTTCCGCGGCCGAGATGAATTTCACATCCAGAATGACCGCCACGCAATCCTTTTACCGAAACTTTAAATGTGACTCCTTCGCCTGCAGGAATTTGTTCGTAATTCGCTTTGATGTTTGTGTCGATTCCACCGGCGCATCCGATGCACAATTCTCCCTCGTCTTCGGTATCGGTATTTAAGAGGATGGAGCCGGTTAGGATTCCAGGTTGGAGTTTAAAGGCACCGGTCATTCCAGTTTCTTCATCAATGGTGAATAGCGCTTCGACCTGACCGTGTTCGATATCGGTAGCGGACAGCACTGCCATGATCGAAGCGACTCCCATTCCATTGTCTGCACCGAGAGTTGTGCCTTCTGCAGTTAGCCATCCATCTTCTGTAATGACAGACCGAATTCCTTCGGTTTCGAAATCGAAAACTGTGTCGGCATTCTTTTGATGAACCATGTCGAGATGCCCCTGAAGAATCACACCTTGGCGATCCTCCATTCCGGGAGTTGCAGGCTTGCGAATAATCACATTGCCAATTTCATCTACGATGGTTTCAAGGTTTAAACCCTCTCCGAACTGCTTCATAAATTCGATGACGCGCCCCTCTTTTTTAGAGGGCCTTGGGACAGCGTTTAGTTCTTCGAAGTGGGTCCAGACAGCATTAGGTTGGAGGCGGGTTGTGGCATCGTTCATGATTGAGAGCTACGAATATTGGACAGTGGACATTTCTGGATATTGTAGGAATTCGAGGTTTGAATACTACTACTTTGAACGCTTTTGGAGTGATTGGAGGATGTTTTAACTTGGCTCAATCTTGTTTTTGATTTAAATCGTGCTCGAGGTCGACGTTTTTCAATCGGTCGTTTAGGCTGGGCATCGATTTTTGAGGAATTTTCAGCGCGTAATTTAATTCTGTAGCCCCATGATCTACCTGATATTACAAATTGTATTTGCTTCGGCTTTTACGCTATTTATAAAATGGGCGCAAATTCGAAGACAGGAAAATGTCATTACGATTGGGGCAATCAACTATATTATTGCCGCAGTTTCAATCCTTCCCGTGTTCCTGTTTTCCAATCTTTCTCCTGTTTCGTTTGGTGCTCTCTGGACGGGTGGATCAATGGGAGCTGTTTATTTCATAGCTTTCTTTTTTGCGATTTACTCAATCCGTAAAGTGGGGGCATCGACGACGACGGTCGTCAGTGTTCTCTCAATTTTGATGCCAATTGGGTTCGCCGCCTTTATCTGGCAAGAAAAACCTGATGTAGTGCAGTCCATTGGGATTGGGATGGCGCTGTTAGCATTGACGCTCATTGGTGCTCAAAAGAATCCTCATCCAAGCGATTTTGAAACAAAGTCCCGTTGGCTGGTGCCGTTGGTCTTATTTTCATTTTTTCTTCTGTGTGGTTTCAGTCGCCTTTCGCAAGAGGCTTTCAAGCACGTTAGTTCTCCCGAGCATCGTCCAACCTTTATTTTGGCTGCGTTTACAATCGCGGCGATTCCATCCCTCATTGTGTTGATTTACGGGAAACGCAT
>JAALLA010000039.1:0-2856 GCA_011087765.1 Pirellulaceae bacterium | reverse complement strand
CGGCAGCAACTTCACGAGGTTCAGCAAAACGTTTTGCCGGGACAGAGTTCTTCATCGCTTCGCTGATAGTATCGATTGACTTGCCCGTTTTTTCAGCTTTATTGGCGATGATCGAGCTCAGGCGTTCGGTGGCTGTGGCCCCGGGAAGAACATTGTTGACCGTAATGCCGAAGGAGCCGAGTTCGTTGGCCAGCGTTTTTGACCAACTGGCAACCGCTCCCCGGATGGTGTTGGAGACTCCCAGACCATCGAGCGGTTGTTTTACAGACGTTGAAATTACGTTAATGATTCGTCCAAAGCCTGCCGCTTTCATCCCGGGCACAACGGCTTGGGCGAGCAAATGATTGCATTTAAGATGTTGAGTAAATGCACTTTCAAACTCATCCAACGATGCTTCAAAGATATCGCCCCCAGGCGGTCCGCCTGTATTGTTGACCAGAATGTGGAAGGCTGTTGAGCTGTCCAGCTGATTATGAACCGTTTTGGCAAGTGCATCGGGGTTTTGAAAGTCAGCAACCAAGAACTGGTGAGTCTGATCATCCAAATTGGGTAATTCGTCTTTTACTTGCATTAGTCGCTGTTCGTTTCGGGCAACGAGGGTTACATTCGCGCCACATTGAGCAAGAGCGAGAGCCGATGCCTTCCCAATCCCCTGAGTACTGCCGCAGACGAGTGCATTCTTATTTTTCAAGTCGATTTGCATTCAGATTCCTTTTTATTGGTATATTTCATTGTACTGCATTTTTTTATACGCGTTCGAAACGAAAGATAATCTGTAACCCCAATGGATCGTAAACTTCGTATAAACGGGCATTCGCATCTGCTTCCTTATCCGGAAGAAATTCCACAATTCTTAAAAGACAATGAAATCTTTTGGGTTGATCAGGACAAGAAGTACATGTTGCAAAAAGGCTGGAAGCGACCGGTAACGGATTCCAGTTTTTTTCTCGATGAAAAATTGGAGTGGATGGAACGATATAAAATCGATCACGCTGTCGTCCTGAATCTGTCGCAGTTGTACGGTAATGGCCTGCGTTTGGAAACCATGAAGAAAGCGTTGCGTTTCCAGAATGATTTCAACGCGAGAATACAGCGAGAGAACCCATCAAAATTTACTTGCGGATTTGTGGTTCATCCGGGATACGTTAATGGAGCGTTGTGGGAAATACAGCGGTGCGTTGAGGAGCTTGGGTTGCGGTTACTTTGTTTGCCGACCCATTACATGGATACGATAGGTTCGTGGCAGTGCATTTTTGATGAAGAAAATGAAAAAATATTTGAGTTATGCAGTCGGTATAATTTAGCGGTGGAAGTCCATCCTTATGATGGGGAGAAATTTGTAAAACTAGAAAATCGTGCTTGGCGATTTCATTTGATTTGGATGTTAGCCCAGTGTGCGGATGCCTATCATTTTTTAACGTTAAACGGATACCAGGATAAGTTTCCAGATATGCGTGTTTGTTTTGCTCACGGTGGACAACTGGCTCAAATCAACCTGGGTCGGAGGATTCAGGGGTTTGATGGCCGGCCAGATTTATTTGAAGGAATGCAGCATCCACGCAAAGCAGTCGGTCATAAAAATATCTTTTTCGATACCTTGGTTCACGATACCGGATCGCTAAAACTTCTAATTGAGAATCAAGGTACCAATCAAGTAATTTTAGGACTCGACGATCCCTATCCGCTTGGAGAAATGGAGTCGGAGCCTCAATCTTCCTACCCTGGGAAGATTCTCGATCTCGCTATTGAGAGAGAAATTATCAACGAATCGGAGTATGATTCCATTTGGTCTCAAAACGTAATTCAATGGCTTTGTGGCGATGACCAATCTGAAAAAAAGCGACTCATCGACCGAATTTTGTCTGTTTAACGCTCTTCTCTCGTCTCAATTATTTTTTCGATGATCGCTTAGTTGCTTGCCTGCGCTTGTATTTTGAAAGAAAATCGAGTGTCTTGAGAGGAGCGAGTGAACGATGAAACGATCCAGTAATTCAGTTTCAAAAACAGTCGCCTGCGATTCACGTGGCGATTCAGGTTCCAAACGATACGCGCGTTATAAATCGGTGATCGATTGCGTTTGTCGACGCGATCGGTTTTTACTCTCCGAGATCAAGACGTCGTGTTACCCTGAGCAACCCGGATTCGTGACACGGCTCGTCAATGACTTGGTGAATTCCGGGTGGGTGATTCGGGAAACAGAGGGCGGTAAGAATTACCATTGGAATCCAAGTCGAACTTTCTCAGCTACCCGTTGGATAGACGAAAAAATATTCGGCTCGCAAATAAAGGTGTCGCCGATGGTAGGTCGGCCACGTGAACGTTTGCTCCAGTTGGGCGCCGAGCTGCTGTCGAATTCAGAGTTGCTTGCCATTCTAATTCGTAGCGGTCGGCCTGGAGAATCAGCGGTGACGGCAGGGCAAAAAATTGCTAAGGAATTTGAAGGCCGACTGGAAGCCTTACCCGGAGCCGGCCGTGGCGAGTTAAAGTCAATCAGCTGTGCTGTTGAAAAGACCGCCTACTGTCAGGTGATGGCTGGTATCGAGTTGGGTCGACGGGTTGCTGCTCTTGCGGATGAGAAAATATCGATCCGAATCAATTCGAGTTTGGAAGCGATCGCTTTTTGCGAGCGTTTCTTTCAACGCCTGGTTATCGACCGAAAACAGGAAGAGTTTCACATCGTCACTTTGGATACAAAAAATCAGGTTATCGATACTCACCAAATTACCGTGGGAACACTCGATGCGAGTCTTGTGCATCCGCGGGAAGTTTTTCGAGCTGCCATCAAAGATGCGGCCTCGTCGGTTATTTTGGTCCACAATCATCCGTCAGGCGATCCAACACCTAGCCAGCAAGACC
>JAALLA010000285.1 GCA_011087765.1 Pirellulaceae bacterium | reverse complement strand
TAGTATTCGCCATTTACGACGTGGAGAACCTTGATTCGTTTTTGAGTTTTTGGCTTCGCCAAAGTTGTCGCAACGAAGTCAGAAGCGGAGGTATTGGAAAGGTTGCAGGGTAACATTTAACTGCCTCTCAGCGATTCCAATGTGGACGGAGCAGAGTCCGGTTGTAGTGGTTTTTTGGTTAATGCTTGCGCGGTTCGGTCGCGCGGATTGAAAACAACTGTTTATCAGTTGAAGCCTAGGTCATTGGTGAAAATTGCGACTGTGAATTCGTGAATAAAACTTAAAACGCTTGCCGCCTTATTATTCTAAACGTAGGCTTCTAAAAACACACTTTTGTGGGTTGCTCTCAACGTGCACCAATTTGATATGTCGTCTATTAAAAATCATACAAAAATCGCAGCGCTTGAGTGTTTTCGCCAAGTAACCCGCCCCTATCGCTGGTGGAAACACTGGACTGCCAGGCAATCCAACGCCATGCCTTTGATGGTTTTGTATTATCACCGCGTCGCCGATGTAAATCCGGTGGCCTGGTCGCTTTCCAATGCACAGTTTGAAACGCACATTGATTGGTTGGAAAAGCGGTTTGAGTTTATTTCCCTGGAGGAAGTTCAAAACCGGATGCGGAGGGGCAATTCCACGCCTGCGGTCCATCTCACTTTTGATGATGGTTATGCTGAAAACTGCGATCAAGCGTTGCCGCTGTTGGTCGGTAAAGGGATACCGGCAACCTATTTTGTCACGCTTGACAATGTGGCTTCGGGTCGTCCGTTTACTCATGATCAAAATGCCGGCACTCCTTTTCCTGTGAATACGGTAGAAGAACTTCGTGAGCTTTCGTCTAACGGAATTGAAATCGGTGCCCACACACGCCACCATCCGAGCATGGGGAGCCTAGTTCAGTTACCCGAGATCTACGATGAGGTCGTTTCTGCAAAGCGGGAATTAGAGCAGCTTGTCCAGCAGCCAATTCGTTACTTTGCATTTCCCTTTGGTATGCAGCCGGATCTCAGTCATCAAGCCGCTGCGATGGCGAAAGCTGATGGGGTTGAATGCGTGGTCAGCGCTTATGGTGGTTATAATTTCCCCGGGGAGGATCCGTTTCACATTCAGAGAATCCATGGGGATCCAGAATTGATTCGAATTCGAAACGCACTGACATTTGATCCTCGTCATCTCAAGAAATCCAAATTTCAATTGGAAACGGATGGTTTGGCGGTTCAGGAGGCGATTGGTTTTTATCAAGCTCAATCCCCGGCGACGTCGAATCTGTTTCCAGAATCTTCTAAAACCTCGGTTTCGAATCCTCTGAATACTTTTAATTAAATTCACTTTTGTAGTCATCAATGTTCGGTAGAAACTTTAAAAAATTAACTCCTCTGGCGGATCGTGGCCCTTTGAGGGTGATGTTTATCCATACTGAGGTGGTAGTTGGCGGAGCGGAGACGCTTTTGCTTGAGATCATTCGAAAAATGGATCGAAGTCGATTCCAGCCAGAACTTTGCTGCTTGAAACAGCTCGCAGAGTTAGGTGAAGTGATCTCTCAGGAAGTTCCAACGTTCGTTGGGCTCTTAAAAAACAAGTACGATCTTGGAGTGATCGGTCGACTGGCGAAGTTACTGAAGGAGCGCCGAATCGATGCAATCGTAACCGTTGGGACGGGAGGCGACCGGATGTTTTGGGGGCGTTTAGCGGCTTACCGGGCGGGGGTTCCGGTAGTCCTATCGGCGTTGCACGCGACCGGTTACCCGATGAAGGTTGAGCGATTAAATCAAATGTTGTCTCCGATTTCAGATGGATTTATTGGTTGCGCAAAGACCCATTCTCAGTTCTTGATTGAAGGAGAGCGGTGTCCCGAAAATAAAGTCTTTACTGTTTGGAACGGTGTCGATGTCGAGCGATTTCGGCCACGAGACAAAGCGGCGATGAGAGACCGAATTGGAATCGCACCGGGTCAGCCAGCGGTGGGAATTGTTGCGGCGTTGCGGCCTGAGAAGCAGCACGTGCTGTTGATTGAGGCGTGGGCCAAAGTTATCGAGAGATTACCCGATGCTGTTCTGGTCGTCGTTGGCGATGGAGTTGAGCGTTCAGCGATCGAAAGCAAAACGCGTGAGCTTGGGCTCGAAGATAATGTGCGAATGTTGGGGATGCGATCGGATGTACCCGAAGTATTGGCCGGACTCGACCTCAAGGTTCTTTCTTCGAAAATGGAAGCTAATCCAGCATCAACACTCGAAGCGAATGCCTGTGGTCTCCCTGTTGTTGCGCCCAAAGTTGGGTCGCTGATTGATACAGTAGAGCACGGGGTTACCGGGTTGTTATGCAAACCAAATGACATTGAAGCATTGTCTCAGGCGATTCTTGAAATCTTGACGAAAGATGATCGTGGCGCCGCAATGGGAGTCGCCGCTCGAGCCAAAGTCTGCCAAGAGTTTTCGCTCGAGGTTATGGTGCAGGGGTATGAGAATCTGATCGAGGGTGTTTATGCTGCGGCTCAACGCGGCGAGTCATTACTTCCTCAGACCTTTGATCAGATCATGGGAAATCAACTCTCTGGATTCCCGGCGGTACCGCCGGTCAATTCATTGCACTAGTAAGTCTTGAGAGTTTGGAAACGCTGGGGTGCTAAGCAATCTGCTTTCCTTGCTCTGAAACGCAGAATGCCTGAGGAGCTAAGGTCTTTAATGCTTGTGGCGAGTTAGCCTGCATTTAAGTAAGCGGTTGGCGAGCGTCTGATGGTGTACCCGTTTTTCCAAGGCCCAGGAAGTGACCTAAAAGAGCCCATCCGCTAAGCCAGATGAACTGGGAGTTGGTGATGAAGTAACGTTTGGCCAGCCGTCTGGGCTCCTGCGACATGCGAAAGAACCACTCCAATCCAACGGTTTGCATCCACTGTGGGGCTCGCTTCGTTCTCCCAGCGATTACATCGAAACTCCCTCCAACGCCAATCGCGAGTTGGACATTAAGTTCCTCCCAGTGATCTTGCAGGAACTGTTCTTGACGTGGAACTCCCATGGCGACAATAAGTAATTTAGCGCCACTTTCACGGATTGCCTGAGCACGAGCCTTTGACTCTTCGTGACTGAAATATCCGTCTTGTACACCGACGAATTGAGCATTCGAAGTTTGTTCCGATAATTTTTTCGCAACGTCTTCTACGATGTCCTGTGTTGCGCCCATGAGGTAGATCCCTGCATTTTCCTGGCTCGCGACGTTAACCAGTTCGTGAACAAGTTCGACGCCTGCGACTCGTTCCGGAAGCGGTTTTCTTAATAGTTTTGAGAGCCAGATTAAGGGTTGGCCATCGGCAACAATTAACCCTGAATCATCAATGTATTGTTTCAACCGCGGGTCGGACCGCATCATCATAAGGATTGCGACGTTTACGGTTGAAATGTGGCCGCGTTTGCCAGACCGTAAAGTCTCTCGTGCCCATTGGGCGGCTCCCGCTTCGTTCACTGCGTCAAAGCGGCAGTTTAGAATGTTGTGTGAAGGAGTCATGCAGGAGCCTTTGCGTTTTGTTCGCGCAAGAGCATTGCGTCGATGAAAAATTTCGTAGCCCAGTTTGGATAGGCGAGAGGCGTATATTTCCCCCAGACTGGGTGCGAGCCTTTGATGGCTCCGTAAGTGTCAGGGTTAGCGGTGCGAATGTCCTGGACGGACATGACAAAATCCATTGCTCGGGAAGCGGCGGATTCGAATTCCAGATTTTGATTTTGTCGGGAGAGTTTGTACCAGATAATTGCTAATTGGCAGTTGCCTGTGAGGCAACAGGAGCGGCTTCGCGGGTTTCCATCGGTATCAATTCGTCCGGGAATATGACCTTTAGAATTGACGTGTTTTAAAATTTGCTGTGCGGACTCGGTGGCGGCTTCGGTGAATCGTTGTTCGGATAGCAAACGGCCGCCTTCGAGAAGTCCGCGAATGGCGTATGCGATCGTGTGGGTGAACGGTGGCAGACCGGGACGGAACGCGCAGTTTTTAAACCACCCCTGGGATTGCTGCGTCAGAGCCCATTCGAGATTGCGTCGTGCCGCAGACTGGATCTCTGGTGCTTCATGGGCAGCGCATAATTCGAGCATGGCCCAGGCGCTGCGGGTGTTGTAGGTGTGAATGTTTTTTAGGTGAGTGTTGCGTCGCCAGGCGCCGTCATGATCCATTGATTCGGCGAGCCATTGCGCGCTTCGCATTGCGCTCTCAAGAAATTTTGGCTCCCCCGTTTCCTGGTAAGCTCGGACTAAACCAAACAGAACTTGCCCCGTATCAAAGACAATCCCCTGCCCGACTCCAAAATGATCATTTGAAAAAGAGCCGTCATCGTTTTGGACGGTCATCAACCATTCGGCGATTGTTTTGGCTCGCTGAGCAAATGCGGGTTCACTTCGATACTCGGCTAGATCGTAAAAGGTTTCGACTATATAGCCTGAGGTTTCGACATAGGAAGATTTCCAACCTCCCCCTCTCAGGCAATATCCATAAGCAACACCGCCATCAAGGCTGATTTCGTGGGCTCGGGTTAGCCACTGGACGGCAGCATCGAGGTGTTCTTGGTTTGTGCCGTTCGCTGGTCGGGAGACAAAAACGTCGGCGGTTATCCGCTGAGATGCGGCGAGAAAACTGGAATTCATGTAAATAAAAACGAGAAAGTTAAGAAATCTGAGCCCAAGTTTGGACGCTACGGAAACCTAGGTCACGGGAGGCGCAAAAGCAAATTTTATTCACCCAGCTTAAAGGCCTTATAACCCGAACTGCCCGCAAGTCGCGGGGTTCAACTCGCTGAGTGGGGG
>JAALLA010000284.1 GCA_011087765.1 Pirellulaceae bacterium | reverse complement strand
ATCTTGCGTCACTGTTGGCATCTTGTATTTCTCACGAAGCGTTAGCAAGCAACGCATTCGCTCCAAAGGTTGAATGCCAATTCTGCGCTACTTAACTTACAAAACATATTTTAATTGTATGTATTTGCAAAATTTGTGCAAGTGCTTAAAGGAATAATCGGATTAAATCGGTAGCCAGTTATAAAAAAAAGCACAACTCTTTTGCAATTGCTATGCAATTACACATCTATCTGATATCCTTTCACGCTGCTCGTTTTCGAAATCATTGATCGATCTCAAGAAATGCACTCAACATCCGGAAAAATTGCAAAACGCGGTCCAACAGGATTGCCCCTCGCAAAAATAGCCCTCCTGTTTTGCTTTTTGCTTAGCGGATTCGCTACTTCGAGTCATTCCTGTTCAAAGAATAAGAGCCAATCCGGAAATTGTGCGACGACAACTCTTTGCGGCCCATGTTCAAAGCAATACGAATCGTTTGAGGACAAACGCGGTTGGATTGCTAATCACTCGCATACGCGTACTTGCCCGTTATGCCAACTGATGTATGAGATCGAGGACTCCGACAGCGACCGGAAACCTGTTGATTCTGAAGTTAAGCAAATTTCATTGAGTGTTGCTCAGAAATCCGCACACGCGGTAGCCGTTCTAATCCACCACTCGGGTCGTGCGCCACCGGGACGCGCTTCTTTCTGATCTCGAACTTAATGTCGCGACTCGTCTGGCTTCCGGTGTACCTAATCGGCCGAATAGGGCTAGGAGACGTGTCTTAAGCAAGGGGTCTCATTATTTTGTCGCTGGTCTTTGGGTAGCTACTCGGGGACGAGCCGTTTTGAAGTTAAAGTTTTATCAGAGGTTCCGAAGTGAGTATAAAAAACGAAAGAAGTGGGTTTACACTAGTTGAGTTATTGGTCGTAATTGCAATTATCGGGATATTAATTGGCATGCTGCTACCGGCGGTGCAGCAAGTTCGTGAAGCCGCGAGGCGTGTGACCTGCGCGAATAACAGTCGTCAGCAAGGTCTGGCGATTATGAATTACGAAAGTGCATTCCAAACCCTCCCGCCGGGATGGGTAACGGGAAATCCTCTGGTAGCCAATTCTGAACCAGGCTGGGGATGGTCCGCTTATATTTTACCATTCATGGAGCAAAATAACCTGTACGAACAGATCGATTTAAATCTGGCAATCGATGATGGCTTTCACGAACATACGATCGAACAGGTGATCCCATCGTACCAATGTCCGTCGGAAGTAGCGGATGAAGTTGTCAATCTGGCGGATCACATTGAACACGACCATGATCACGATCACGATCACGACATAGCCAAATTTTTTGATGATGACCACGACCATGGCGAAGAACTGTGGGTTAGCCGCAGTAATTATTCAGGCGTGTTTGGAAGTTCTGAAATTGAAGATAGCCCTCTGGGGGGAAACGGCCTCTTTCACGCCAACAGTCGAATAAAGATGGGTGACATCACCGATGGAACAAGCAACACTCTCATGATTGGCGAGAGGATCAATCTTTTAGGAACTGTCTCATGGGTTGGCATGTGTCCGGAAGTCGATGAACCGTTTGCCCGAATCGTTGGTGCTGCCTGCCACGCTCCCAATGACCCTGGCGGACATTTTGATGATTTCCGTAGTTATCACCCGCAGGGGATTAATGTAACTCTAGGCGATGGATCGACTCATTTTGTTGCTCAGTCAATCAACGAAGTCGTTTTTCGCCAACTTGCGACCCGTTCCGGTGCGGAAGTTGTTTCAATTGAAGACCAATAAATACCTTGTTGGTATCGGCCAAAGAAATCCCTGCCTCTCTTTCGAGGGCAGGGTTTTTGCTTTTTCGCTTCGAGTTTGGTGGTAAGAATGATACCGGTAGGGTGAAAGTTTAATGAACCAGTCCATTGCTGAACGATTCGCTGTAGAGAATTTTTCTAATCAAAGAAAGACGAACGTTAACCTCTCGAAAAAAACCACTCGAATAAAGACATGGTCCGACCACACTGAAATCCTAGCCTCGCAAGGCCCAAACACCAAGCTAAAATTGGATAGGACAATCCACGAGCGTGTGGTACAATTGAGTCAAAACCCCGTGATTATTTATTAAGAATCATGAATTATCCAACCTCAGACCAATCCGAATTCGTCAAACAGACTATTCGAGAAGCAGGCTTGCGGGCCACCCCTGCAAGAATTGCAACACTCAAACTCCTGCACGAATCAACCTCGCCGTTAACGCACGCTGAAGTCTCTCAAGAACTGCATGGCCTGGGCGTCGACAAAGCTACCGTTTTTCGAAACTTGAACGACATGGCAACCGCCGGTTTACTGAGGAAAACGGAATTGGGCGATCGAGTCTGGCGGTTTGAGTTGATTACCGAGGATGAGGAACACGGTTCGGTGCACCCCCATTTTGTATGCGTTGATTGTGGCTCAGTATCCTGCATGGTTGAGATTAAGCTCACTGCAGGAAGCATGCGGTTAAGCCAGGAATTCGGGGAAGTGACAGAAATCCTTCTTCGTGGGCAATGCAACGATTGTGGTTAACCTAAAACCATCGGTTTTCTTTACTGAGCAAACCGTCCACATAGTCGACGAGTGCTAAGTCGTAAGTGCACGCTCAACGCGACTCGGTCTGTTGGGCTTGTTTAAGCAATGACCAGGTTGATTGCCTGCAGTCCTTGCATCCGCTAGATCAAGGCAATCCCCAAGCCTACTCACCGTTGACTGTCCACTATTAACTGGCATGGAATATTTAAAGGTTCGAATTGACGATTCAGTTCTTCCATCCGCCCTCGCATCCAAAGCTTCGCCTACTCTCTCTGGCCCAGCAATAAACGAAAACCGATTTGCTCGATAAAAACCACTGGCTCCGGGGAACGCGCATTAACTTCTCGAACAATTTAATCGCCATCTAAATGCACTTGCAATTGCGTTGCATTTGGTTATGCTGGGCCTTCAGTTGTTAAAACGCTTAGAAGCTTTAATGCGAAGATAATGCACGAACTGCGAACCATCTATCCACTACTTGTTGCGCAGATTCTATTTTTGAATTTTGGTGACGCCCTACACAGGGCTTCTTGGTTTGAGTTTCATTCCTCCACTGAGTGCTGCCAATGTAGTCATTCAACTGTTTTAAAATCAAGAACAGCAGAGCATGAACCCAAAGTAACTGGAGCAGAAGACGAAGCTGGTGATTGCCCATTGTGTAGGTTCTTTGAACTGTATTTTGGTGCAATCTTTGCAGCGAATTATTCAATCGAAAATTCGACGGTTGAAATTTGTCAAACGATCCATGTTCTTAACCATCGATCTATTTGGCAATTTTACCAAACACGTGCCCCGCCCAGTTAGTTCTTTCTCGCGGCTTTTCAAACTACAAAACCTGCGACCTTGAATTCGCTAACCAGAGGGAACTACTCCTAAGTGGGTCCGAGTGCTTCTTCGGCCCGTCCAAACCTGATTATCAGGAGATGTTTTTACTGCACTGTTGTGCTCCCTTTCAAGGTCGCTCATTCAAAAAAAATACGATTAGAAAGACAAATATGATTTCCAAAATACCAACAAAGCGATTAAAGCAGGCGGGTTTTACGCTCGTTGAACTTCTTGTGGTAATTGCAATTATCGGCATCCTGATCGGCATGCTGTTGCCAGCAGTGCAACAAGTCCGCGAGGCCGCGAGGCGCACACAGTGCGCTAATAATATAAGGCAGCTTGCTTTAGCGGCACACAATTTCGAAAGTGCGCATCGCCACTTCCCCGATTCTGCGGCAAGCTCACTGGAAGGCTATTCTCTTATTGCCAAGACGCTACCTTTCGTAGAGCAGGCAAATCTTCAGGCACTCATCGATTTTAATCAAAATCTGCTTGCCGGACGGCCTTGGGCACCCTCCCTGAATCCAATTTACACATCCGTCGTCAACAAAAGAATACCAGTTCTGGAATGCCCAAGTGACGATGGTGATGTGAATTATGAAGAGAACGGCGTGGTTTGGGCTGGCTCTAATTATTTTGGAAATAGCGGCACTGCCACAGGCGTGCTCTACGTTACAGCGCAACCAACCGACGGGATTTTTTGGAAAGGTTCCGAAACAAAGTTTTCCGAAATTACTGACGGAACATCGAATACGATTCTGTTTGCGGAAACTTTGTTTGGTTTAAGGGGCAATCCAACGACGGAACTGATTGATGCACAGACTCAACAAGCACGCGTGAGAGGTGGTGGTCCTGGATCGGTAACCGCAGAAGTTCTCGTCACGAGAACCCCAACTTCTTACGAGGGTCGTCGGGCGGGCCAATGGATTCGAAATTTGCCTTATCAAGGTATGATCAATGGCTTCTTTCCACCTAATGCACCCGAGCCTGATTTTCACTTTCATGGCGACTGCATCTCAGCCTCCCGAAGCAACCATCCAGGCGGCGTAAATATTTGCCTCTGTGACGGTAGCTCAAGGTTCGTTTCTCAATCCGTCGATTTAGTAACTTGGCGTAATTTGTTCCAGAGGAACGATGGCTTTGTATTGGGGGAATTTTAATGCGAAATCTATTAAACCGATCCTATTTCGTTCTGTTCATTCTTGTTTTTGGTCCCAATCAAAATCCTACCCACCTGTACAGCCAGATTGTCGAAGTCGTCGAGGCAACGGGCAGGTCGACCAAGGCGTGGAGTAGTTTTCGAAACAGCGGTCGCAGCGGCGTAGATGAAGACGTTTCTCTACCCATTGAATGGTCGTTTGAGCAGGGAATTGACTGGACTGTGGAGTTACCAGGATACGGACAATCCTGTCCTGT
>JAALLA010000283.1:1847-4815 GCA_011087765.1 Pirellulaceae bacterium | reverse complement strand
ATTCCTGAGTGGCTGACCATCAATATAAGCTGCTGGCTGTCCCACTAACCCACGGCCTACATAAGTACCCGGGGGCATATTCTGCAACGTTACACCCGCTGGCGGATTTTTGGATGTTCCAACCACATTTTGATATGCACTCGGCGGCAGGCAACAAACGGTTGTCGGCAAATTGGTTGACGGAGCCTGGGCAACCGCTGGAACCGTACTAATCCGAGGCGGGGCAAGCCCCAGAGTCGCTTGCCGAATTGCTGTCTGCTGGACGACTGAACCGCTGGCCGATCCTCCAGCTTGAGCAGGAAGCGGAGTTGCCGTGCGAGCTGGAAAGCTGGCCGAGGTAAGCTGAATCGATTTGCCGTCTTTGATATTAAGGGACGGGATGGTCGACGCCTGATACTGCAAAACCGAGCGCCGTGAGCTCGGTCGGCTCACTACCTGCGGTGGACGAACAACTGCCCGCTGAGCCGTCAATTGCGGCTGTGCAAGGAATGGCTGTCGAGGGGCGATTGGAATCGGCGTGGGCTGGACAGCTGAAGTCGAGCCTAGATTGACTGGATTAGCATTCGATGGAAAATTTAAATTTGACGGAGGCATCGAAGGACCTACCGATAACGAAGGTGTTGTAAATTGAGAAAAGTTACCAGCCTCTTTACTGGAAAGCGGCACAAACTTGGACTCAAAGCTACTGCTCATCTGATAGGGCTGTACTTCGCGCAGACTGAACTCCCCCGCACGCACATAAGGCGGCGTATAAAACACGGAATCCATTTGTCCGATGGCACGATTTTCAAACTGGCCGCTCAATACCGCAGCCACAACCATCAACAAAAACAAGAAAATTCGGTTCATAAACTGCTCACAGAGAAACCTAACGGACGTCGCTCGCCTGATTTCAAGCCGCGCCATTCCGATACTCATCGACCTTTTTGATAAGTGAATTACCAAATCGATACTGTGAGGCCAACCTCAATGCAACAGGCAGCCCACTTCAGCCCGCCCGCTGAATCCGCTAGCAAGCTGCGAGAGTACGATTCGCATCAGAATCTCTACCGTTAGCCTTCCAGTTCACTTTCAGATGGTTCCCCATCTTGTTTTTTTAACTTGGCAATGCCAAGGCCGGCAAAGCCAATCGCAATCGTCATCAAAGGGCTAATCCAATTAAAGAAACAGAACGGTGCGTAGGCAAAGGTTGCAACCCCGAGCACCGCACTTTGAGCGGCACCGCATGTATTCCAGGGGATCAGTACTGACGTAACTGTCCCCGCATCTTCAAGTGTACGGCTAAGATTTTGAGGTGCCAAACCGCGTTTGGCGTAGGTGTCCCGAAACATCTGTCCGGGAACGACGATGGCAAGATATTGATCCGAAGCGGTCGCATTGACAAAGATACAACTTCCCGCAGTCGTCGCAATAAGAGATCCAGTTGACTGAGCCATCCCAATCAATGGATCCGTAATACGTTTCAAGAGTCCACACGCTTCCATTACACCGCCAAAACACATTGCCGTAATAATTAACCAGATGGTGTTCAGCATCCCGTCCATCCCTTTACCTTTAAGCAACTTGACGGCCATGAGTTTTGCCTGAGCTTCGGCAACGGTTTGCTTGGCCGAAGCGACCTCGGAGGAATCATCCGGTGCTGCTTCAGCTTGGTTAAGCCCTTCTTTCGCTTCCTCAAATTCTGCTTCGAACTTGGCGGCATCTGCTTTCGTGTAACGGGCTGTTTCGAATGCCATCGAATTAATAAATGCAACATACGAACGTTTGGCATAACTCGGCTGGACCATCTCTGTTTCTCCAGTGGAGGTAACAACCTCAATATCATCCAGGCCAGCAATTTCGGAAACCATTTGAGGTTGAAAAACAATTGCAAACACTCCACCCAAAACTGCTCCGATAAATAAAGCTGCGACCGCGTCGAACTTTAAAATCACCATCGTCAGCACAACCAGCGGCACGACAAACAGTACTGGGCTGAGCGTATCAAAATTAGCAAGCATCTCCTGTTTTAAAGCGGCCGTATTCCCAGCGATCTCAGTCGGCTCTCCTCCTAATCCAATTAAAAGATAGATGACCAAAGCGATGACAAAACTCGGGACGGTCGTCCACAACATATATTTGATGTGTGTGATTAAATCGGTTCCCGCCATCGCTGCCGCTAAGTTGGTGGTATCCGAAAGCGGTGAAATTTTATCACCAAAATAAGCCCCGGAAATGATGGCACCGGCGGTAAGATACTCGTTAACGCCCAGCGCCATTCCGATTCCCAACAGCGCTATCCCCACCGTCGCCACCGTCGACCATGAACTCCCCGTTGCTACGGAGACAATTGCACATACCACAGCAGTGGCCACCAAGAAGCTCTGCGGATTCAAAACATCGAGTCCATAATAAATCATCGCCGGAACAACGCCGCTCATCATCCAGGTTCCAGCAAGCGAACCGATCAATAACAAAATCAACATAGCCACCAACGCAGACCCAATGGCTCGCTCAATGCCGGCCAGCATTGCTTTAAACGAGTTTAGGTACAACCTACCAACAATCGCCGCTGCTCCCGCTGCCATCAACAACGCAATTTGGTTAGGACCGTAAGATGAATCTTCTCCGTAGAGATAGACATTGAGACTCAACAAACCGATCAAAACGAAAACAGGAACCAATGCCGCCCAAAGAGACGGGAGCTTGGCTTGCTTGGCGAGATTATTCATCGTACCCAAAAGTTGAAACTAGGCGGCCGTAGAAGGAACGATTGCAGTCCAATCGCCGAACTTTATTCTTTGATGACAATTTCACATTGTCAATCGAAGGTGCGAAGAAAAATCAAGAAACAGGACGAAACCGCACTTATGCCGCTTCACCGTCACCCGGCTCGACGCGAGAGACCTTCGCAGGAGTCAACGTCAGGGACTTTCCCATACAAATCGCCTTGGACTCCTGAGGCACCGACAAGATAAACTGCGGACCA
>JAALLA010000283.1:0-1747 GCA_011087765.1 Pirellulaceae bacterium | reverse complement strand
TGCTGATCCGACGCCTCAAGCGATTCCACGGAATTTCGCACCAGGTTCTTAATTGCGACAGCAATCTGAGTGGCATCTATTTGTGCCCGATCCACTCCCGCACTGATAATTACTCGAAAATCACAATTGGAAATCCTGGTGATCAATGGAGTCAACTCGTCGACGACGCGAGCCATCATCAAACGAATTGAAGTTGTTTCCAGTCGTGCAACAGGAGGATGAGCAAATAACATCATGTCCGAAATCATTTCATGAGCCCGCATCGCTTGCTCGTAAATCACTCCCAACTTGTATTTCTTCTCTGGATTCGTCTCGACAGCCAACATCGTCTGTGCTCGCGAAGCAATATTCGCAAGTGGATTGTTGATCTCGTGACTTGCCCCATATGCCAATTGCTTCATCGATGCCAGTTTATCCCGCTGCAGACGTTTGGCATGGCTCGCTGACGATTCAAGCACCGTGTTTCCCAAAGCGACTAGCTCATCAATCGGTAGCTTACTTACTCGTTCCTCTTTCCAACGTCGAGTCAGACGGACAGACGTTTCCTTGCGTCTGATGCCAGGGCAAACGAACTGATCCGCTCGCAAGTCTGGCCCAACTAAATTTAAAATAAACTGTTTGCTTTGACGCTTTTTTTGAAATCCAAAAAACGGAATAAATTGCTGGAGCGCACGTCTTAGTTTTTTATTAGAGCGAGCTCGGCTAAATTCAACGAACCAGTCGCTCAACTGCTTTTCCGAGCATCTCTTACCGATGCCTGAGCCGTGCCCAATCCGAACAGTGCTGACGGCTTCAAGTAAAGTGACTGAAACTGTTTCCACCAGTTCCCGGGCAGAGGCAGGAGCTTGTTGCCGGGACTCGTAATAATGCCCTAAAGAAAACAACATTAACGTCGGGTTTGAACGCAGCAACCGATGCAATCCATCAATGGACGAACTAGACGTGCAGATTGTCACTAATTTAACGAAATCAGCCTCGACGCAGGGCAAACGAATTGCCACGCGATCATCCTGTTCGCCCAATCCAATTGGTAACCAACGCACAGCTGCACCTGTTATTCCAGTCCACAAAAAAACGCACCTCAGACAAAGCCGAGGCGCGCTCGTTATGTTATTAACACGCGTTTGCGAATTCGCAATCCTCGACCCGCTCTAACCAACAGCGGTATTGTTGCTGTCCATATCCAGCATCTGGCAACCACGTTCGAGCAAAACATCAACCGAGAAAGGCTTGTTCATGAAATCATCCGCACCAGCGGCACGCAAATCAGCGATCTTATCCTGCTCCACCATTCCGGAGATACAGATAATTTTCACCGTTTTCATCGAGGGGTCATTACGTACCCGCTGACAAACCTCTTTACCATTGATATCTGGTAGCATCACATCAAGAATCACAAGATCAGGCCGGAATTCTTTCACCAACATGCCCGCTCCGAATCCGTTATTAGCGGACTTGATTTCGAAACGACCATCTCGTGCGAACACGTCGACCATCAACTCAACCAATTCCACATCGTCATCGACAATCAGCAATTTTCGCTTGCCGCTTTCCAATGCCTCTGTTGGAATTCCGTTCTCTTTCATAAATGAATAGAGCTGATCACGTGGAATTCGGCGAAACCGACTACCCGGTACGCGAAAGCCTTTGAGGCTTCCATTGTCAAAGCAACGAATGATCGTCTGCTGGCTAACTTTGCAGATTTTTGCTGCTTCGCCGGTGGTAAAGACTGTTTTTGTACTCATTG
>JAALLA010000282.1:1254-4889 GCA_011087765.1 Pirellulaceae bacterium | reverse complement strand
GGACTTCGATGACGTCCGTCCACTTGAGCATCCCGCGGAATCCTTTGTCGGCAACTCCGTCAGTATCGAGGTCACCATATATTTGGTGGAGGTTCGGGTGATTCATTTGAACCAGTTTCTCGGATTGGTTGTCCCACATCGCGAGTCGCTCAATCTGCACGAGAGGGTTGTAAGAGATTCTGGGTCCCCCGCCATTTTGAGTGTTTGGTTTCCAGATAAGCGGGAATGAATTTTGGTGGTTCACAGGTGTTGGTGAACCCGTCAGTTCGATACCTGTGCAGGTTGCGAGTAGATGCTCCAGTTTCATCTGTTTCAGATGTGGCGTGTAACTGTCGATTCGGTTGTGTTCGGTACACGGTGCGAACTCAATGTTTTCGCAAAGTAGGTTTTCAACTCGGCCGTATTGTTCAGACGTGTTATCGCCTGAGGGACTACTGTGGCTGTGCAAGTCGGCGCTGACCCAGCCAGTTGTGTCGACGACTCGCTCGAGTTTCACCTTGAACGGCTGGATCTCCCCGGGAATAACTTCGAACTCTTTTCGGACGCTGTTATATTCTGGTCCCCGGCTAAAATAAACTTCATATTTGCCAGGGTCGAGTGGGCAGTACAAGCGGCCGTGGACAGAGTAGACAAGGTTTTCGACGAACGTCTTAGTACTGCTCAGTCCGTAGTTAGGATTTTTACCATCGGCTGCGTAGATGGTCGCTTTGGCTGGTATCAGCTTGCCTTCACCGTCTCTGATCTCGGCAGAAAATCCGCTGGCGTTTTTTAGAGATAGTTTTACGGTTTTATTTTTTTCGCCGGCAGAAAATAAAACTTCCGTGCCTTCATATCCGATGGCTGAAACGGTGGCGCGATAAGCCTCAGGGCCGAGTCTTGCATAAGCAACTCCCTGATCATCGGTTTGTAAAGTAAACGGAGCTTCGTTTTTACCTGCATCACTTTTGGAACGCAATTCAATCTGGGCACGGCAAACTGCATCTACGGTTTCATCGGGATAAGCTTCGGGAGTAACGATAAACTGGTGCAAGGTTGGCGAATCGGCAGGTGATTTGACGATGGCCTCGAGGTCGATCGGGCTGGTTGCCGGGAATATGCGTACCGTCCATTTCAGTTCTCCATCGGTTCGGACGACTTGGTCGTCGGAGTATTGCAGACGGTTAGGCCGGCCTTTTTTCCAAATTGGCGGTTTCAACGATTGCGGGATTTGAAAGCCAATCGTTTGACGAAAAAAAGAATCCTCGCAATAGGCGACATTGCCGGACTGTTCGAATTTAAACCAGCCATCGGCGCGAATACCATCAAACGGCTTAATGTCGTTTGCAGAATCCCCAGTGATCGTAATGGTCGATTCGACGAAAGCCTCTCCATCTGTTAGGCGGTATTCGACGTTGGCGATTGTATTATCGTTTGCCACAGTTTTAGAAGATTGGCACTGCCAGTATGTCGTACTCCCATCGCGACCAAATTTCATCAAGGCGGGGTCGTGAAATAGATATCGCCCCGAAACTGGAGTGTAGGCGCTTAGCTGATCGTTGGAGGGTTCATTGAGGGTTAAATCTAAAATAGATCCACCAATTCTGCGAATTGTCATATTCGCGTCGCGAGTCGCCAGTGGCGCCGCGATCGTTAGCGAGATGAGTTCATTCTTAAGTAGGTAGTCGCCATAGATCCAATCGACTTCCTTGCCAGAGATCTTCGGTTCGGCACCAGAAGTGATGGCATAAACCTCGTTGATGCCAGTTTGCGCGTTCGCTTGTGTTTGAGCGAACGTCAATGACATTCCGGTAAGAAGGAATGCTATGGAATTCAGGAAAAATCTCATGATACAGGGAGGGAGGGGGGAAGTAGGTGGTGGTAATTACTTGTTTTGAACGAACACCTTAGCATCGTCGGCGAAGGAGGGGATTTTGATATTCTTGCCAATGTTGCGGGCCTTCACCGAATACTGAACCTTGAACTCAGTGAACTTGCCCGGCACTGGGCCAGGGTTGTCGTGCGCTCGAATTTGTTCCGAGGCAATTACCTTGCAAAACCCTTTCGGAAGTTTTTTCGAGAAAACAGGCTGAGGGACATCGGGAAAAATTGCGTCGGAGTGTTGGTTGTTGATCCAGTTTTTTAAGTTCTGCGCGGTTGTCGTTGAGTCGAATTGGAAGAGTTCGCCTGAGAGCGGAAATGATTGATCCTGATTGTCAATGAGGATTTTCAACACGATCTTCTGTTTTTCGAAAGTGTAGAAAACGAGCGTGTTGCGAAAGCCAAGCATCGAATAGGCAACTTCGACCTTTTCAGGTTTAACTTGCTCTTTGACCATCACCTCGTTCAGTGATGCCCAGCCATGTCCGAGAGTTGACTTCAAAGCCGGTCTCTCGATTTCCGGGATTTGGGCAAGCGGCGCTAGTGTCGTCGCCCAAGCCGCATGTTTGGCTGCCATTTGAGCGACGACCTTGGGGTGTTCTGTCGCGAGGTTTCGTTCTTCTTGAGGGTCGGATTTGAGATCAAATAGCTGCCATGGATCTTTGTCATATTTTTTATAAAGCCGCCAGTCTTTCCAGCGAGCCGCGATCAGGTGCCGCCGAACCGCGTCTCCCGGTTCATTGTTGAGCCAATACAAATACTCATGAGCGTCGCTTGTACTATCTCCTGTAAGGAACGGTAATAAATTAACTCCGTCACAATGTTCGGGGATGGGCTGGCCGGCCAAGACAGCAACTGTGGAGTAAAAATCAAAGTTCGCGATGAGACCATCGTAGACTTTATCTTGGGGAATAGTTCCGGGCATTGAAAAAATGGTGGGTACGCGAACCCAGCCCTCTTTTTGAGTGCCGGATCCTTTTCCTCCGGTGTAGGGAGCCGATGATCCTCCCTCGCTTCCATTGGCACCGTTGTCGCTGGTGAAAATTACTAATGTGTTTTCACGTAAGCTGTGTTTTTCGAGGACTTCGATTAATTTGCCGACTTGATCGTCTACCGACACAATTGCGCCGGCAAGTGTTCGGCGCTTTCCCTTTGCCGTGGTTCGAGCCATCAGTCTCTCAGGGGCTTCGATACTTGGCGAGTGGACTGCTTCGGGGGACCAGTAAAGGAAGAACGGTTCATCTTTGTGGCGATTTACGTAGTCGACCATCGAGTCGCCGTCGTAATCGGTCAACCATACGGTTTCGCCAGCTTTGTTGATGCAAAAGTATTTTGAGGCGCTCTTTTTTGCCGCAAGTTGTTTGATTGCCTTAGGTAACTTGGCAATTTCCTGTTGGGTATATTTCTTTTTAGGAGGGGTTTTAGCGACTTGCTGGAATCCAACTTGGAGAGGTCCTTGCAGTTTAGTTCCAATATCCCACTTGCCGATTTGGCCTGTGGTGTAGCCGTGATCTGCGAGGAATTTTGGAAGTGTTGGTCGATCCTCCGGGATGGGCAGACCTCGTGACATTCCATATTTACCAAACCGTTGCCCATACTGGCCCATGATCATACTGCAACGACTTGGGCAGCAAGGAGGATTGGTAATGTAAGACGCTGTGCAGCGCACTCCCTCGGTCGCTAGGCGATCGATATGAGGTGTTGGTGTGTCTTCGCAGCCGAAGCAACCTAGGTCACCAAATCCAAGATCGTCGATGTAAATTAAGATGACGTTTGGG
>JAALLA010000282.1:0-1154 GCA_011087765.1 Pirellulaceae bacterium | reverse complement strand
GTGCTTGACTGGTATTTTATTGTGACACATCACCAAGTTTCCAGCTACTTATTTCCCTAAGAAGTTTTGTGGGCGGATTCACTGTGTCATGATTTTAGCAAACGTGTGAATTAGTCTTTCGAGGGAGCGGCTAAATCAAATTCCATTGGTATTTCGCACAAGAAACTTGCCCCGCCAAGGTTATTGTTGATTAACGCGATTGTCCCGTTGTGGGCATCCACAATTCGTTTGCAGATAGCCAGGCCAAGGCCAGTTCCTTTTGTATTGGTAGTAAAAAACGGTTCAAAGATAAGAGGGATATTGGAACTTGGAATGCCCGGGCCGTTGTCGGCGATAATGATTTGGATGGCCCCTCTTTCGTTTCGAGTATAATCGAGATCCACCATGATTTTGCCATGGTCTGAATCGCAGGCGGTCCGAGCATTCCTAATTACATTCCAGATGACTTGGCCCAATCGAGATCGGTCGGCGAGTATTGCCTCCGGAAAGCCATCAGAGACATGAATCGAAAACTCTATTTTGGATTCCTGTTCAGTCGGGGTTTGAGCTGTCGAAACTTGCTGCCAAATTTCACGAATTAAAGATTCGAGATTAACCGGTGATTTCTTGATAACAATCGGGGCGGCGTAATCACGGACTTCATCCAAAAGTGAATTAAGTTCATCTAAGGCGTTTTGAACTTTGTGAACCAACTCCAAACTATCTGGTTGTTCTTTCACATCGAATGCGAGATTCGTTAAACACGCATGGCTTTTTTGTAACGCGTTGCGACTCTCATGTGCCAAGCCGGCCATCATTTGGCCAATCGCTGCAAGCCGTTCGTTCTGCACCAGTTTTTTCTCAACGGCTTTAACGTCGGAGATATCACGGATGATACCTGTGAATAATCGCTCGTTTTCGATGTGGATTTCAGTGACGGCGAGATGAATGGGAAAAACAGAACCATCTTTCCGGCGGCCAACGACTTCCCGGCCTACCCCAATGATTTTCCGGACACCTGATTCTAAGTAATGCGAGAGATAGTCGTCGTGGTTTTCGTGGTAGGGCGTAGGCATCAACATGTTGACGTTGTTGCCCAGCATGTCTGATTTGGAAAAACCAAACATGTTTTCGGTGCCGGGATTAACGGCGACCATGATCCCCCGTTCATTGAT
>JAALLA010000281.1 GCA_011087765.1 Pirellulaceae bacterium | reverse complement strand
AAATTCTCACGGGCGATGGTTACAAGGGAATCGCGTAACTGAAATTCGGTTGAAATGCCGAACACGGGTGTCCGGCCAACACCTGCGTATACGAGCTGTCCATTTGAAAGACGCTCAAGATCATTTTGGTGAGAAGTTACAGGAGCACCGTGGGTGACGGGGATGATGTCGGTTGTCGTCGAACCAATATCTAGCACAAAACCGGAGTCGATGAGCGGATCGATCGAAAAGAGGTAGCTTGAGGTTGCGTGCCAGTTGGCTGCCGCGGTTTGATCCCAGTTGTCAATTGCTGCGGAGCCCGTGCAGAGGTTTCCGGAGGTCTGATAGAAAAGGGGATAGAATTGAGAAAGAGATTCTACTACTGAATCAACAACAAACTTGACTCCTTCGCGTTTCGTTTCAAAGCAATCCGCCAATTCGGCGGTCATGGTAACACCTACTTTTGCATTACTGGGAAAATTCGCTGTGATGGTTGCGAGAACCGCGGGTAGTCTTTCCGGAGTTTGCCAGATTGCGAAGGGCACTTCGGAGGCGTTGCCATTAAGATCGCTCCACTTAATGTTGGCGCCGCCGATATCGAAACCGAAGTAATGCATCTGGGCAGTACCTATTTTTTGATTGCATTTTGGAGTGCGGACTGAATATCGGCAAATTGGAATTGAAATCCCTGTGAGAGTGCAACCCCGGGTACGATCCTCGATGAAATAAACAGGCTATTGGCAAATTCTCCTAGTGCTAGTCTGACTGCAAACTGAGGTGCTGGTAAGAATGCAGGTCTACCGAGAGCTTTGGCAAGTGATTTTGTGAATTCAAGGTTGCGAACAGGGTTGGGGGCGGTTGCGTTGACGGGGCCGGATATTGGCTCCTCCATTAGCCACTGAATTAATGCAACCAGATCGAGGACATGGATCCATGCCATCCATTGCTTGCCGTTCCCAAGCGGACCGCCGAGTCCTGTGCGAAAAAGCGGGATAAGTTTTTTGAGCGCGCCACCGCCAGGGCCAAGTACGATTCCGATACGGAGATGGACGACTCGAACACCAAGCGCTTGCAGGGGGGCAGTGGCTGATTCCCATTCTTGACAAACTTCGGGCAAGAATCCACGGCCGGCAGGTGCGTCTTCTTCAACGATTGTTTCACCAGTGTCGCCGTAAAAGCCGATGGCGGATGCCGAGATGAAAACTTTGGGTAGGTTGCCTGATTGAATCAGTGAGTTGACTAAGCTCTTCGTTCCATCGACGCGGCTGGTTCGGATTTTCGCTTTCTTGGCCGCAGTCCAGCGACCTTCTGCGATTGATTCGCCCATCAGATTGACAACCGAATCAATCGGCGAGACTCGGGAGAGATCTGCCAGGTTGAGTCCGTTGCTCCACTGGATCACATCATCGAGATTCTCAGCCAGGCCTGCCTCTTGAAGCCGCTGCTGGGCGGACTCAGGGTTTCGAGAAACAACGGTAACCCCTTGGAGTCGTTCGATTAGGCTTTTACCAACGAATCCGGTTCCGCCGGTTAGTAGTGTTGTCATGGGTAGAGTTCGTATGAGGATGGGACAGAGACGCGAGTTTGGACAACATAACGCTGCGCATAAGGTGGATGCTCGGCTTTGTGTATCGTGTTACCAAACCGAGGTTATTGGCCTGCTGTAACGAGCGATTTAAGGAATTCGCCTGTTGGAGTTTGTAACAACTTCGATGCGGTGCTACCATCCTTAAGTGCCTTTTTCCGTCTTCCGGACTCAATGTGAGCCTGCGAAACGGGGACAACCTTGAATTATCATATTGAATCGAATGGAGTACCTGATGGTTTTCTCGCTGAACCATTTGCGAGTCGCTTTTCTAAGCACTTTGGCCGTTATTTTTCTATCTACCCTCAGTTACGCTCAAAATGAAGCTGGCAGCGGAGATCGCGGTCGATCATCGGCGGAGGGAACCGAGCGAGGCGCATCAGAGCGCGGGCGCGGAGGCCGAAGACCACGTGGTGGAGCAGAGGGTAGGGGGGCGATGAATCGTGGGCCTCGTACTGAGCCAGCCGAAGCGGGGAAACCGCAAGTAGATCAGACTAAAACGCCGGCGAAGGAGGAGCCCAAGCCTGCACCGGAAACCAAGAAAAAACTTCCACCGACTTTGGCTCAAAGCGTAGCGGATCAATTTAGTTGGCGGTCGATCGGCCCTGCCAACATGGGCGGACGGATTACGGCAATCGCGGTAAGCGAGAAAGATCCATCGACGTGGTGGGCAGCGACCGCTTCCGGTGGTCTTTTGAAAACCACCAACGATGGTAACACCTTTGAGCACCAGTTCGATAAGGAAGCGACGGTTTCCATTGGAGACGTTCAGGTCTCTGCGAGTAACCCCGACATCGTATGGGTGGGAACGGGTGAATCGAATCCGCGGAACAGTGTCTCCTGGGGAGACGGAGTCTACAAATCGGTGGACGGCGGAAAGACATGGAAAAACATGGGCTTGAAAGATACGTTTCAAACCGGTGCGTTGGCGATTCATCCAAAAAATCCAGATGTAGTATGGGTTGGTTCGCTGGGGCGTCTGTGGGGACCCAATCCGGAACGAGGGTTGTTTAAGACAATCGATGGTGGCAAGACTTGGAAGAAAGTGTTGTTTGTAAACGATACGACTGGTGTGATTGATGTTCAGCTGAATCCGAAGAATCCTGATCACCTTCTGGTTGCGACTTACGAACGAAAGCGGGATGGATTTGATGGAAATGATCCTGAGCAACGGTTTGGTGCCGGTGCAGGGATTTACAAGTCCACCGATGGTGGTGAGTCGTTTGAACGCGTAACCGAGGGTTTGCCCACTTGTAAAATGGGACGAATTGGATTGGATTTTTATGAGAAAGATCCGAAGTATGTCGTCGCAATTGTTGAATCGGAAAAGATTGCAAAAGAACCAGAGAACTATTCGTTTGCAGGGATTCGCGGCGAAGACGCGGAACTTGGTGCGAAAATAGTCTCCGTTACCAAAGATGGACCAAGTGACAAAGCAGGCCTCAAAGTTGGCGATATTGTTGCTTCGATTGATGGAAGAGTGGTGCCATCTTATTCGGAGATGCTCAAAGAAATTCACAAACGGCCAGCTGGAAAGACAGTCAAACTTGTGGTCTCGAGAGAGAGAAAACTTGTTGATTTAAGTTTGGAACTTGGAAAAAAACCGGAAGCAAAAGGTTCGTCCAGTTCTCGAAATCGGCGAAATGATTTTACTGGAACGTTGGGTGGTCAAGCGGCTAACCTGCAAGATACTCAAGGGCCGGAGGGATATGAATACGGTGGTATCTATCTTTCCAAAGATGGCGGAACGTCATGGAGTCGAATCAACTCGCTCAATCCGCGACCGATGTACTACAGTAACATTCAGGTCGACCCGTTGGATCGCAATAATATTTATGTGTGCGGCACAAGTCTATATCGATCGAGTGATGGAGGAGAGACATTTACCGGAGATGGTGGAAGCGATGGAATTCACGTCGATCATCACGCGCTTTGGATCGACAATAAAGATCCGCGTCATATGATTCTTGGAAATGACGGCGGTGTGCATGTGACCCGGGATCGAATGGAACATTGGGATCACTATAACCATGTCGCGATTGGGCAATTTTATCATGCCAGCGTCGATTCAAATTTAGATTTTAATGTCTATGGTGGCCTTCAAGATAACGGGAGTTGGGGCGGACCTTCGCGTGGAAAAGATGGCAGCGGGCCAATCAATTCAGATTGGATTAGAGTTGGAGGCGGTGACGGATTCGTAACGCTGTCCGATCCCAATGATCCCAAGCAAATCTATTTTGAGAGTCAAAACGGGGGAATGGGGCGGATTCATCTGGAAACAGGTGCTCGCGGTTTCATTCGCCCTCGCGAGCGAGGCGTGAAATTCAGATTCAACTGGAAAACGCCATTCATTCTCTCTCCTCATAACTCACAGATTCACTACAGTGCTGGAAATTATGTACTTCGTTCCCTGAAAAAAGGTGATGGAGTAAAACGGATTTCACCTGAAATCACCAACACCGATCGCGGTGCGGGAAGCGCAATTTCAGAGTCTCCGGCGGAAGAAGGGGTTATCTATGTGGGCACGACTGATGGTGCGGTTTGGATGACCAAAGACGGAGGTAAAAAGTGGGAGCCGCTGTTTTTCCAACCGGAGGAGAAAGCTGAAGAAAAACCTGCGGCCAAAACACCGCCGAAAAAAGCAGAAACTGACGGCAAGCCTGCGGGGGATGCTAAAGCGGATGTCGTGTCGGGTGACTGGCAAGGCCGAATGATCTCGGATCGAATCCCGGAGGATCGTGCAGAGTTTAATTTCACTTTGAAATTAACCGATGGGAAAATTTCTGGCGAAGTTGATGGTTTTCGCGGGGCGCAAGAAATCAGCGAAGGAACCTACAACGCCTCAAATGGTGCATTGACTTTCGTTGTTGAAAGCCAACGCGGTAGTCGAGATTATTCCGGTACCATTAAGAATGGAAAGTTTACCGGTGAGATGACGGCCGGTGGCGGGCAGTTCCAGATGGAAATCGAAGCAACGCGTAAAAAGAAAGATCCGGGACTGGGAATGCAACTAGGCCCCGTTTCGTTGCTGACTGCGGGCATCCAGTATTCTGGCGAGTCGAGTCGATTAGTTGGTGGATTCAAATTCGATGATCCAGTTTCTGGTGAATGGGATTGCGTAATCGAAGACGATAACGTTCAAGAAGGTCGATTGGAGTTTACATTTGTATTGACCCAAAACAAGGCTGGCAAGGTAACAGGGCAGGTCAGTTCACAGATGGGCGATTCAGAAATCGTCGACGCGGTCTTTAACGATAAAACCAAGAGGCTGCTAATTTCAGCATCCAATGAGCAACTGGACCTTGAATTCAAGGGTACGGTTTCGGGTAACGAAAT
>JAALLA010000280.1 GCA_011087765.1 Pirellulaceae bacterium | reverse complement strand
AAAAACCGAACTTTGTAATTGTCGTAGCGGACGATGTCAGCTGGTCAAGCTTCGGCTGCGTTGATTCTGGCTTATATACTCGTACACCGAATATCGATAAGCTTGCTGCCCAGGGCGTGCGTTTTGAAAATTTCTCATGCGCAGCAGCTCAATGCTCGCCGACGCGGCATGAGCTTTATACGGGATTGCTGCCCCCGACCAGCGGCGTATTTGGTAATGGCTATAAACCGCGCGATGATTATAAAAACATGGTCAATTACCTAGGAGAGCTAGGGTACGACGTTGGTTTGACTGGCAAGACCCATTTCACTACTTTAACACCGTTCCAAAAGATTTCCGGGTTTACGATCGGTGCGAACGAGCAAGCTCCTACCTGGGAGCTGAGCGGCGTAAAACAGTTTATCCAAAACTCTCAGGCCGAGGATAAACCCTTTTGCGTGGTGGTCGCTTCAGTCCATGCCCACCATCCGTGGACGATTGGGGACGCATCTAATTTTCCGATAGACAAGATCGTCGTTCCGCCTCATATGGTTGATGGAGCTGTTACCCGTCAAGCGCTGGCAACGCACGCGGCGGAGGTCGAAGACCTGGACAATCAGGTTGGCGCGACGCTGCAGCTGCTCGATGAGATGAAGCTTAACGACAATACCGTGTTGATCTTTTTGAGCGAGCAGGGGACCGCCATGCCCAACGGTAAATGGTCGATCTATGATTATGGAACCAAGGCTTTATGTCTGGTGCGCTGGCCGGGGAAAATCAAGCCTGCTGTCACAGATGCGGTTGCCATGTACTGCGATATTGTTCCTACGTTGGTTGATATGGCCGGAGGATCCGCACCCGTTGTGGACGGTAACAGCTTATACCCTGTTTTGAAAGGGCAAACATCAGACCATCGTGAACATGCTTACCTGGTTCATCAAGCTGATGGTTATACGCAGAGAGCCATTCGAAGTAAGGAGTACAAACTGATCTGGAACCCTAAGCAGGATAATGACTACTACCTTGGCGTTATGATGGCTTCCAAGAGCGGGAAGACGTTTGCCAAGGCATGGAGAGAATGGCAGGAACAAGCTGAAACGGATCCTGACGCTCAAACCAAAATCGACCGTATTGTGAAGCATCCGGAGTTTGAACTTTATAACATCACGAAGGATCTATGGGAGTTGGATAACCTTGCCGGCAACCCTGAATATGAGTCGAAGGTAGAAGAGATGCACGCGCAGCTTCAAGCCGAGATGGAAAAACTGAGCGATACTTTTTCAACGGCAGATCCCAAGGATGCAAAGAGAGCCAAAAAAGAAAAAGCAAGACCAGCAGACAGAACCAAACCAACGGAGAAGTCAGAACCGTCGGAGCTAACCGATAAACAGAAACAAAGAGAAGCCAAAAAGAAGGCGAGGCAAAAGGACAAAGAGGAACAAGCGAAGAGCGAGAAGAAATAATTGTGGAGAGGAATGTTTTAAAAACGGTCGTGTGGCCCCGAATAATTGAAGAAACAGGTAAATCTATGAAGCGAGGAATCAAATCATACGTTGGGATCGTGATCGCCGCGGCCTCGATATGCGCCGCGGCAGTCGCTAAAGCGGAGCATCCCAATATCGTGGTTGTCTTCAACGATGATCAGGGCTATCAGGACCTGGGTTGCTTCGGTTCGCCCAACATCAAAACACCGCGGGTCGACCAAATGGCCGCCGAAGGCATGAAGTTCACGAGTTTCATGGTGGCGTCTTCGGTTTGCTCACCCTCGCGCGCCGCGCTACTGACAGGATGCTATCCGAACCGCGTGGGCGTGCCCAGTGTATTGTTCCCGGACCGCGGCAAAGGCGGACTCCCCCCCGAGCACGTGACGATCGCGGAAATGTTGAAGTCCGTGGGCTACAACACCGCGGCCGTGGGCAAATGGCACCTCGGCGACGAGCTGAAATATCTGCCGACGAATCAGGGCTTCGATTCTTACTACGGCATTCCGTACAGCAACGACATGTTTCCCGCGTCCACGATGAAATACGCGGACGACTGCGTGTTTCTCGAAGGACAAAGCCATGAAACCTTGAAAGAAGCGTTTGCCGGCAAGTTGCGCAATGGGAGTAACCCGGTATCTATGAAAAACAAGGTGCCGCTCATGCGTGATGAGGAGTGCATCGAATTTCCGGTGGATCAGACGACGATAACGCGCCGCTTCACGGACGAGGGGATCCAATTTATTTCCAAAAGCGTGAAGGAGGAGAAGCCGTTCTTTCTCTATCTGGCCCATTCCATGCCGCACATCCCGCTATATGTTTCACCAAAATTCGATGGAAAAAGCGCGGGCGGGCTTTATGGCGACGTGATCGAGGAAATTGATTTTAACACTGGTCGCATTTTGGATCATCTCAAGGTTTTGGGCATCGAGGAAAACACGCTGGTGATCTTCACCTCGGACAACGGCCCGTGGTTGGTCATGAAGGAAAACGGTGGTAGTGCTCTGCCGTTGTTCGAAGGAAAGATGACTACTTTCGAGGGCGGACAGCGCGTGCCGTGCGTGATGAAGTGGCCGGGACGTATTCCCGCGGGAACCGTGTGCGACGAGCTGGCCGCGACCATCGATTTGCTGCCTACGTTCGCAGCGATTACGGGGGCATCGTTGCCGACGATTCAACCCCTAGACGGGAAAGATATTCTCGACTTGTTGACGAATCAACCCGGCGCGAAAACACCGCATGAATATTTTTTCTACAACCAGTCCGCGGTGCGGCACGGCGACTGGAAATATCATTCGAAAGAACACTTCAAGGTGCGGGAGACCGCGCGAAAGCATCAAGGTCCGACGCTCTACAATCTGAAGGACGACATCGGCGAATCGAACAACGTGATCGATGAATATCCGGAAATCGCGGAACGTCTTGCTAAAGTGCTGGAGTCCAACCCGAACAAACGCATCGCCGACAGAAAGGGAAAAAGTAACTAGCAGAAGGAAATGAAATAATCGAGACGATTAATTGGATTTCCAGTTTGACCAAGGTTTCGCCTCGTCGGGGTAGAATCGATGTTAAGACCAATCCGAACTTCCCTTTGGCTGGTGACTCGACATCCATCCAATTAACTCAGAAATCTAAAGCCACGTTTTTCTACCGAGTTGCATTTTAGTCCGTTGGCTTACTTTGATTCCCATAAAGTGTTGTGGTTTTTGCGCGGGCTTTAAGATGGCGACCAGTTTCAGGTATAACAATTTTGGTTAATCAAACGTAAGTAAAAAAACTGTCAAATTTGTAATTTCGGACTGTCGCTAGATTGGGGCCTTTAAAAATTTGTGGATGGGCAAGAGAATTCGTTATGCGAATCTTCTGCTTAATCTGTTAATGGTAATTTCAAATTGCATTTTAAATTTCCAACAGGCGTTAATTTCTTTCAATCCCTCAACCCAAAGGTATAGGTCAAGGGATTGGCGACCAATCGGCTGACTCGTTATCTAAAACAAGTTGTTTTGCACAACGGTAGCACCACAATAAACGCAACTTCCTGTTCTTTTTGAGAAACTACGGTAACAGTCCGGGCATTTTAGGGCGTCTATCGGTTCTAATCCATTTTGGTTTGAAGTGGCTTGCCGACTCACGATTTCGCTTAGCACATCATCTTCAAGGTCAAGTTCCACCTTTAATATTTCCCACAGACCTTGCGCTACTGAATTCAGTTTTCGAAAGCGTATTTCTAGCTCGGCAATTTCAATCTGGGTTCTGCGTAATTCCTGACGGATGTTTCCCTCCCGAAAGGTACTGCCAAGCGGTCGAGAAGAACCTGTTAGAAAAAATTGAGACCACATTTTTACCTACACTTTCTTTGAATTCAAAATACAGCCTAAATTGAAAATTTGTTAATCCGTCGCATTTTCATTAAACAGTTCGTTTGTGGTTTTAAAATATTTGGAAAAATCGGCTTGTTTATTTACCACCTTCCAATTCTGGTGGAAAAAAAGTTTTATAGATTTAATGCAGCTCACACTTCCTAATTGGTTGGGAGCCTATTTAGAGTGATCGTTTGCGAAGGGTATTAAAGAGGATTGATCTGTAGACAACTTGCATGGTTTACTGTCCAGTTCGTCGGTTCTGCCTTTGTGAAATTGGTTCAGAGGCATTAGGTCGGCTCAGGAAATCTTTGTATTGGGTTGGGCGAATGTTTGAATAATTTAACGATTGATTACTTGGTAAAAATGTTGGGGAGTCGGTCGTCTTTAGTGGTGGTACCAAGTTCGAAAATTTGAGCCCCAAGCTGAAGCGGTTGGTGATTAGAAAACCACTGCGCACTTCTGTCTTTCGACACCTCCGATAACGGCCGTTTCAAACTCGGTTCGAGCGTCAGGAGAGCCAACTGCCTGAAGAGTAATCTCGGCTTCAACAAACTTCCTGATACGTAGCAAATGGAGGCTTAGTCGAGGAGTGCAAAACAGAGAGTTGGTATTAGTTTATGTGACAATTAAACCAAAATATTTTAAAGTGAATACTGAACACTGAGATACAAAAGATGGTGATCACGGTGGCGATGACCGAGTCTGTCCGAACTGAATGATTATCGGCGAGTAACAATCAGTTTTCCGTGTCTTCTTAGTTTCTGACTTACCGGTCTTTTAAAAAGCGAATCTTCTAAGCGTGAAATGGTTGGATTAGTCGGCAACCTAAAATCTTAACTAAGGGGCAGCAATAAGAACTTTCAGTCCAACAATCGTATTGCCGAACTGATTCTGGCAAAGTTCTTTAAAAGCGTGTTGATAAGTGCCATTGCTTTTTTGTTCTTTGCGCCTGTTTGCTTGGCTTTAATTTGGTTGGCCTTGCCTCACTTAATCGGCGGTCCTGATCTTCCGGTTGCGTTGGTGACCGCGGTTGCCGTGCTAATTGGTTCCGGCGTGGTTTATTGTGTGAACAAGATCTGCGTTCGAATAGACGAC
>JAALLA010000279.1:2549-4931 GCA_011087765.1 Pirellulaceae bacterium | reverse complement strand
GTCGTTTGTCGCAGAACTAAAACAGAAACGTCACGAGTGTTCCATTTTAAAATCGAAATGGCACAGTTTATCTAATCGCGAAATGGAACAACCTCGTAAACTTTCACTGGCCTATGAGCGTAAACGGATAACGGACTGGCTAAAGGGGTTGCCAAAACCGGCGGGAGTGATGGCAAGCAACGATATTGCAGGGAAGAACATTCTGGATTGTTGCCTGTGGGCGGAAATCGCTGTGCCAGAACAAGTGACGGTTTTGGGAGTCGATAATAACGAAGTGATTTGCAATCTATGCGAACCGCCGCTTTCAAGTGTCATGCCCAATTCCGAGCAAATTGGATTTGCTGCAGCAGAGAGTTTGGCACAATTGATGGCGGGGGAAAAAGTAACACCGCGGTTGCAGTGCTTTGATCCGTTGGATGTGAGGCTTCGGCAGTCTTCGAGCGTTTATGCCATTGAAGATCCAGACTTGGCGAATGCCCTGAGCTTCTTAAGGACCAATGCGTGTTTTGGTATTTCGGTCAAACAAGTACTTGAGCATACGAAATTATCTCGAAGTTCTCTCGAACGCCGCATGCGAAAACTCCTTGGCCACTCTCCCCAGCAAGAAATTAGGAATTGCCAACTGAAACAGGTTCGCAGTCTGTTGGCCAAGACGGATCTGTCGATCGAGCAAATTGCAATTAGCTGCGGATTTGAGCATCCAGAGTATTTACATGTTGTTTTCAAAAGAGAATTAAATATGACGCCCGGCGATTACCGAAAAGCTCTCAATAAGTAGATGTTAAGCAGTAGATGCTTAATTCAAAATATGAGTGAGTCGGTCTATTTAGCTGGTAAGATTTGAACTGCATCGGCGCAAAGGTTGCCAATCGAATTTCCGTGCGACATGATAATTGCCGTGGGTTGACCTTGTTTGAGGTCAAATTCTCCAAGAGATACAAAGCCGTGTTCGAGTGTTGGTGCTTTGGTTAGGTCTAAAAAAATCGTCTTCGATTCTATTCCTTGTTCAATGGTGATCCGTGCCTTTTGGGTTCGGTTTTGATGGTGCCGATAGGCGAGTCTGATTTCGCATCGTGCGTTTTTCTCCGGTTCCCAAGCAAATCGAATCGAAGCGTCGGTATTCGCGCCGGCGTAAACATAGTGTTTTCCAACAAAGCCTTTTAGGCCCGTTCCCGTGCTCCATATCCCTGTTCGCGTTGTTGAAACATCGTCGATTACGGTCCCTGTGATCTTTTTCGGTGAGATGCCTTGGTTCACGACCACTGGCTTGGGTTGCTCCGCGATTGGAACATCGGGAATCGTCAACTTTCCTCCAATGCTGAGGCGGCGAGAACCACCGGGAAGTTGGAGCAGGCCTTTTAATTCCGGCAGGTATTTTTGGTAGACCTCCCGGGGAGAGCATTGGTGAACGGCACAAAGGGAAGCGGCTTTCCCAACGACCTCTCCCATCATTCCGCATGTCTTCATGACACGAACTGTTCCCAACGCCTCGTGGGTAACACTGATGCATCGCCCTGCCATGAAAAGATTGTCGATGTTAGCTGAGTAAAAGCAGCGATACGGGACGGGGTAGCCATAGCTCCTGTCGACCCCTTTCCCATGAACCGCTTTGGAAATGAAAGGATTGTCAGGATATTTCTTGGCGTATTGTTCTTTTGGATAATGGAGATCGATTGACCAGGTACTTGGTACAACTCCGTCGGGAAAGTCTCGTTTGCCGACGATATCGGCTTCTGTCAGCACGACGTCACCAAGTAGTCTTCTCGATTCACGCGGACCTCCAATAAAAGCGACCCACGTCAAGGATGCATTGGGATGTTGCTCAGCTCCATCCTTATTCTTCATAGCGTTGAACGCACCGTAAACGGCTCTGAGATTCCAGTCACGGATTCCTTCAGCATCAGTCAGGGGATCTTTGTCGAATCCGCTTTCCCAAAACCACTGGCCGTGAAAGTCGCGAGGGTACGGGAAATCTTTCATGGTGAGATCCAGTGCCCAGGGAGTTGGGGGGAAATTAGTTGGTTGGGAGTTTTGTTCCCACCGCCACATGTTGCTCATTCCCATCCGGCCTTCGGGAGTCATGTCGTTCTTGGCCCCGGCGAGAGTTCCGATCGTCCCGTGGCCGGTGCAATCTACAAATTGGGTGCCTGAAAAGCGCCTGATTGCGCCGGAGCGTGTGTCAAAGGCAAGGATGGATTTAATCGAATTTTCAGACGACAGCTCAACTTCGTAGGCATGATGATTAAGGAACAGATCGATGTTCTTTTCAGCACGGACTAATGTCTCTTTTTTGTCATCTTCGAATTCTTTGTAAGTCCCGGGAGATTTGGTCGCCTGATCTGAAAATTCGTTGACGATTTCACCAATTCTTGGGTAGCGTCC
>JAALLA010000279.1:0-2449 GCA_011087765.1 Pirellulaceae bacterium | reverse complement strand
TAGCGTCCAGTGGCAGGGAAATCGATTGTCGTTTTCGCGTCTGCTACTGGTTTTCCCAAACCGTGTGCAAGCAGGTAGGGAGAGCCCATTTCGTGAATGAACTGGGTGTCGAGTTTCCAACCTCCCGGTTCAGAAAAACTCTCCGCTTCGACAAGCAGTGTCTGGGAATTGACGGTAGAAATCAAACCAAGCAAGATCGTCAGGCTTAAAATGAAACGAGTAACCATGATTCCTCTATTATTCTGTTGTAATTTCAATTGTGATTTCGGTGTGCCAGGGCAGAAAATCTTAGTGTTCAAAATAAGTATATCCGCGCAGACTCTCGCTAAATAGGTTTAAGATTTCGCTCCGCTGGGCAACACTGATTTTCCCGTTACTTAACGCGGTGTCGGTGCGTTTTTCAAATTGCGAAAATAATTCTTCCGTTTGGTATTCTACGTAGCTCAATACATCCCTAATACTGTCGCCTTCGAGCTCGTGGACAAACTCCAATTTCCCTTCGCTGGTAACTCTGACGCTCACAACGTGAGTATCGCCAAATAAATTGTGAAGATCACCGAGAGTTTCCTGATAGGCTCCCACCAAAAATACACCAAGACAATATTCTTCACCTTCGACGATTGGGTGTAATCTAAGTGTGTTGGTATTGGATTTTGTTCCTACAAATTGGTTGAGTTGACCGTCACAATCGCAAGTTAAATCTCCAATGATGGCGTTTCGAGTTGGTTCCTCATCGAGACGTTGCAAGGGCATGACGGGGAAAACCTGTTGGATAGCCCATGCGTCAGGCAGCGATTGGAAAACGCTGAAATTGCCATAGTAAATATCTGAGAGCGAGTCTTTGATAGATTGCAGACTTGCTGGAGGTCGTGTCATTTCGGGCACGCGATCGGCGATTTGGTGAAGTATCGTCAGACAGATGTTTTCAGCGAGTGCACGTTCGCGAAGGCTAAGTTCTCCGATCTGAAATGCTTTCCGCGCCTGGTCTCGGTAATAAATCGCATCGTTGAAGTTTTCTTGTAAGCGTCGGACCTCGATGTGCCTTAACGTATCAATCAGGAAATCGATGGATGGATGAAGGTTTTCCGGCAGCGGGTCGGGCAGTGGTTGCGGTTGGAAGTCATTAACATCGAGGATGTTAAATAGCAGCACTGACATTGGCGCGACGGTCCAGCGACCTGATTCAGAAATGATCGTAGGGTGAGGGATATCGTGGGGGCTAAACGCCGCCATGATTGCCTCGACAATATCAACGCAGTATTCGTCGAGGTCGTAGTTTCGACTGTGTCCATCGATGCTGGCCGATCCGTCGTAGTCGACAGCGAGTCCACCGCCGATGTCAAAATAACCCATCGGTGCGCCCTCTTTGATGAGGTTGACATAAAATCGACAGGCTTCGGTAATGCCGTCGCGGACATTGCGAATGTTTGGCACCTGGCTGCCGAGATGGAAATGCAGCATCTTTAATGAGTTCAGCATTCCGGCTTCCCGGAGGCTGTCAATAATTTCAATCAACTGAAGCGTCGATAAACCAAAGAGGCTACGGTCTCCAGCATCCCGACTCCAGTGTCCATCAACGGCGGTGGAGAGTTTTAAGCGGACGCCAATACACGGCGTGACCCCCCAGTGTTTTGCACGGTCAAGAATCATTGGCAGTTCTTTGGGAGTTTCGATGACGAAAAAGACTTGAAGTCCCATCGAAAGTGCCTGGAGTCCAAGATCAATGTATTCTACATCTTTGTAGCCATTGCAAATGATGAGGCTTTCGGGAGACGGTAGGGTCGCCAGTGCGATTAACAGTTCAGCTTTGCTTCCCGCTTCGAGTCCGTAATTGAATCGTTCTCCGAATCTCGCAATTTCAGCAATCACGTGGCTCTGTTGATTAACCTTGATTGGAAAAACGCCACGATACTCACTCTCGTAATTGGTCTGAGCGATGGCTGATGCGAATCCCTGATGGAGTTGAGTGATGCGGTCATCGACGAGATTTTCGAACCGGAGCATGACTGGCATGTCGAGTCCGCGTTGTTTTAGGCCATCGAGTATTTCTGAGAACTCAATCGTCTTGACCCCTGCAGGAGTCGGTGCCTGAACCGTCGCATTTCCAGATGTAGAGATTCCAAAATAGTCCAAACCCCAGCGTTGGATACCGTAGAGATCTTTTGCTTGATCGAGTGTCCAGGTTGGCTCAGTGGAGGTCTCGGCAGTTTCGTTTTCGATGTGACGATGAGCCGAATCGCGACGCGAGGTGGGGTTGGGAGAAATAGGTTTAGAAGTTGTCAATGAATGGCCCTCGGGTGCCAGATAAGGTGCTTTAGCGAATCCATCGTATCAGAGAAAAGTATTTTTAGTACGGAATTTTTGAAAATCAGAAGCTTTCCACGCTTGCCGTTTTTGTGGTTCACCGAGCCGTTTCGCACTCCGGTTTGGTAAGCAAAATTAGGCTAAG
>JAALLA010000038.1:16136-27068 GCA_011087765.1 Pirellulaceae bacterium | reverse complement strand
AGAAAACTGGCTGGGAATATATTCACTCAATTAAGAATATATTTACTCAATTAAGCAAGGGTAACGCGTCTAATTAAAATTCGCCCGGTCCAATGAGACAATTCATCAGTTGTAGCAGCCTAATCTTTTGAAAACCAGAAGCGATCTGTTCATCCAGCCACTGCTTCAATTCACCAATGAACTGCGGTCAGTTTTTTTACCTAGCGAGCAACTTATTGTAGCGCAAAAAAAAGGGGCAGGTTACTACCTGCCCCTTTCCTATTTTCTCGACATCGCCCACGTATTGGCGGTAGATGCTAGTTTCTGTCTACGAAAGACCAAGATTCTTTCGTTCGGTATCGAAGAACTTGTCCTGAGCAGGCTTACCGTCTACCTCCGGAATTTCGTTGGATGCTACATCGAACCAGCCAGGCTGGAACTGCATAAATCCACTGTTGCCAGAGATCTTCGCATTGGCCATCGCTTGTTTAGCTGTCAACGCAATGACCGCATCGGCTAACGCTACCGAGCCGTTACAGCGGGGCTGATTTCTCAAGTCACCGGTACTGATACACCAAGCCCAATGCTCGATTTCTTCTCGGTAACCACGACTCACCGGCCCGCTACCTTCTGCTGTTTTCGCCGGTGCCGCATCACCACTCGCCGAGGTGTCCAGGACTGCCGCAGCACCCTTCTTCTTGACGCGAGCTTTATAGCTGGTCCCTGCCAACGGATAAAGCATGACTTCCTTTTCCCGGTCGAGAACAAGCGTTCCCTTCGTTCCCAGGACAACTTCGCCATAGCCACCAAATCCATTGCCATTAATCGAAGAATAGGTAACGACAATTTTCTTATTGTTGTTTTCGTCGAAACTCGGGACGCCGCTGGATGATGGGTAGTTGTTGACGGTGTCTTTGTAACCTACATCGAAATTATAGTCGTAACCTTGACCCGGAAATTCGAAACTGCAGTACACATGATCGTCCGCATCTCGATCCCGCGGAAACACATGTCGCCCGCCTACGGCATGCACGGTCAAAGGGTGAACGTGATGGCCGGTCTTTCGAGACAACGCCGAGATGAAAATACTAGCGGCATCGAGTTGATGGCTCCCAAGTTCAGCCATTAAACCGCCACCAGTTCTGTCCCACAAACGCCAGCGAACCATCTCTTCCAGTGCAGTTCGCGTCCGTCCGTCTGCGTAGACGTCATCCCGACTGATGTAGCCATATTTCTCGGCATCTACATTCTTATCGAGAACTAATTGCTGCCACTGAGCGATTTGCCTCGCTAACTTTAAGCGATCTTTCGGTGAAGTACCGGGGTCATCGTAGTACTTCATGAAGGCTTGCAGTTGGTCCTGAATCTTGTCTTTCCGCTTTCCGCCATCGGTCACTTCGCCGCCAGGAACGGCTAAAGCCCAACTGTCCTTACCCGGCACATTGTTACGGTGCCACTGGGCGCGAATATGGTGGATCTCACCCAACAATCCCCAACGGATTAAGTTGACGGCGTTATCGTAAAGAATGCTGTAGTGACGCTGGTGTCCTACCGAGAGGAACGTTTTCGTCTCATCCGCAGTCCGCGCCATTAATTTGCATTGAGCGATGTTGTGAGCCATCAATTTCTCGCAAAGCACGTGCTTACCCGCCTTCATCGCCCCTACCGCGATTTCCGCGTGAAGAAACAAAGGAGTCGCGATAATGACACCGTCCACGTTCGGATCGAGAACAGCCTCTTTCCAATCGGCATAGACTTTAACATTCCGCCGCGCTTCGTCCTCGGATTTCCAGTTGTAAACGTTCATCAAACCGGGACGAACCTTAATTGTGTTGTCCGTCGACCAATCGCCATGAAACGCTCGGTGTTGACTCGAGGGCCGGATGTCACAAATTGCGGTAACCTGAACATAATCGGGATTAATCGCGCCCATCAGGACGCTACCCTCATCGCCAGTTCCAATCACACAAACCCGCACGGGCCGATTAGGACGCTGATAGCCAAAGTACATGGCACCAACACCAGCGGCGGTAATACCGCCGGCAGCAATCGATCGGACAAGAAAATCACGTCGGCTAACTTTATCGTGAGCGGTTACCGCGGAATAGTAGTTATCCCGGCCAACTTCTCGTTCTTCGGGTGTAAGATTAATCATGACTGTCCTTCAGTTTCAAGTTGCGGCGTTTTTGTTCTTAACAGACTCAAAAAGTAGTCGAGCCCGCCAAAACGCCCAGCACTAGTTGTGGCGATCACCAACAGTGCCACCAATTCAATTACGTAAAAATAAGTCGGAGTGGTTCCCGGAATCCATGGCGGTTGGGTCATAACGACCGAAAAAAGGAAACTTGCCGCCGCCAGCGACGCTAACCGCGAAAATAATCCGACAATCAACAGGCCACCGATGATCGTATCGAACCACGGAATCACTGCATCAACCCATTTGCTAAAACTATAATCTTGGTCAAATGGACGATGAATCTTTAAGGGGGCGATTTCCGCCTGTTTATAGACTGCCAGGCCGTTGACCTGATTCTCGTACGAATCCCAAATCCCAGTCACTTCACTCGTCCAACCGGACAATTTCTTATACCGGTCGCTGCGAATTGAATCGACCTGATCTCGCAACGAATCGACATACACAGCAGCTAACTGCCTATTTTCACCGTCACGCTGGAAGCCGTCGAGGCGTTCCGAGGTCGAAAAATGGGAAACCAATTCAATTTCGTTAGCGGCTACCCAATCTTCCAGTTGGATTTTGTGTTCCTCAAGAATATCTTCGAGACGCTGCGGTTGTTCACGAATTTTAAGGATCTCTTGCTCGTATTTGGCACGAGTCGCTTCGAGGGCTCGCGTGTCGACCGATTTGTCTTGGCTCTCCCTGGCCTCGATGATCTTCTGTTTTAACTCATCGCGCTGTGCGACCAACTCGTCTTGATAATCTTTGCTGCCAAAATCGTAGTGCAGCGTCGCCTCGTCGGCAAAACCCTCATCCCAAATCAAGAGGGTTAGTTTTGGATCAACCGAATAGGAAACAGTGCCGTTTTCGTTCACGGTTTCAACAATACACAATTTTTTCTTGCCATCGGGATCGTCAAGCATTTTTTTAAAGTAAGGCGCCATCGGCCCCTTGGCACTACTCAGAAACCCGGCAGAGCTAAAAGTTCCGGTTTTTAGCTTTGCGGTTCCCTCTTTATAAAAGTGGAAACCAATGACGATTCGAAGCAACATCAAACAGATGACAGCGAGACAGAGTTGGAATTTGGAGGGTTGCGAAAACAGTGGAAAACTCCTCAGATTTCATCTTTTAAAATTTTTTACATTATGGCTGAAAACGCAACGTTCGCCAAGGTTTCGCGACTAAACTTCCTGGAAGAATCGTTCATCTGCAGCAAGTTTTACATTCTTCGCTAAAAAAATGCCCGATTCGTTCTCCTCGATCGAGAGCGTTAGAATTGACACGGTACCAAGCAACTGGACACCGTTAAAAACCCCGACTCGTCGATGACCGAATAATTGATGACCGAATATTTTAAATTTCCCAAGCGAAATCTTCGCGGGAGCCTTAATTAACTTTAACTTCCTCTAGTCTTTTTATCGCCGCTTCAATGCGTTTTCGTTCGGCTTGACTCAGCTGACTCAATTTTTCTTCCAAAATAATTTTTTGCTCCTGAACGTTTCCAGCGTCACCGATCTGTTCATAACATTCAACTAAATACTGGTGAACTGGAATCATGTTGGGCATTTCATCACTTGTGTAGACAAAATCCCGAATTGCATCCTCCCATTTATCTTGAGTCATGAAGAAGACACCGCGAGTCCTGTAAAACACCGCTTCGTCTGGGAAAAGTTCTATTCCCAGAGTAATCATCTCGAGAACATTGTTGAACTCAGACCCGAAATCCTTTGCCGCAATATCAATCAAGTTGTTAATGACCATTTGAGAACGACCAAATTGCCTCTCGGCAATTCGCCAATGCAATTTCCCAGCGCTAAAATCCCCCGCAGAAATCGCTTGCACCCCCAATAAAGCATGGATGACCGCAGGTTCCGGGCCTCCAACGACCGCTTCTTTGAGCCATATTTCTCGATTGCTTACCTCCTGAACTGAGCTTTTTGTATTGGCCAGTTGATCCGGGGCAACCTCACCCACTCGCTGTGGCACTTTGATCATCTCTAACAATTGAACGTAAACATCGCGATTCGATTGATTCATTTGGAGCGCTTTACAAAGTGAAAACAAACGCTTCCGGTAATCGGCTCGATCGTTCAGGTTTTCAAAATCACCGGCTCGCTTGGCATAAACCTGTGACGCGAGCTGGTTGATCTTTTGCCTAACCGCGGAGTCGCTAACCGACTGGCTTCCCTCTTTCGCGATTGCAATCGCTCCCAGGTAGTCGCCAAGCGAAATTTTGCACCGTATCGCAGTCAACCAGACCTCATAAATATTGGGGTACTTTCTTCCAAAATCCAAAAGTGTGTTAACTTCGGAGCGAAGTCGCGCCTCTGCCTCTTCCCGATTTCCTAACTCACACTCGAGTTCAAACAGCTGTGGAGTCGCCATCAATCGCAAACCGGTCAACTCACCGTCGGTAATCGTTTTCAAATTCACAATCGCCGATTCAATTAATTGCGCGTATTCAGGCGATGTTTTATCTAGCTGTTCGGCCTGCTTAAGACGCAATGCGGCCAAATCAAAATTCGCTGCCTGACTCTCCGGAGCGACTTCGATGGCATACTCCAGTTGTCTCATCGCGAGAGACTTTCGATTCGCCTCGGTCAGCGAAGATAACAACTTAGAATTCAAATAAAATTGAGACATCCAGATATGTGCCGGTGCGTGCAGAGCTTTGTCTTTGGGTGCGATTGCCTGCATTGCATCAAACGCCGCCGCTTCCTTGCCCGCCCGGTCTCGAGCAACTGCAAGTTTGTAAAGGTGTTCCGGAACATCCGGCTTTAACTCGACTAGTTTCTCAGCAAACAAGAGCGCCCTGTTCGGAAATTCGGGCGACTTTGAAAAATGATAGTCGATTCGAGCTGCCGCATCACCAATGCGACGAGCTTCAGAAAACAAATAATCTGCGGCGAGAAACGCAAGCAGGAATCCTCCCGCAGCAATCACTGCAGGAAGCCCTTTAAAAAAAGCACGTCCCTGCCGAGACGGTGGCCAGGCTTGAATCATAAACAACAAAAAGCCACCGAAATATCGAATGGGCAAAAACACAAATGCCAAAATCTTTGCACCAAAAGATTTCTCCACCCCAATTTTATCGTCGCGCGAAACGAACCGGCCCATCCCCCCAGCAACCCAACGATAGGGGGCCGCCAGCAATCGTCTCGCTCGTGATTCCCCGAACCCGGAGTCTTCTTTTTTTCGAAAAATCATTGCGTCAACTACTACCAATTAATTCGCTAATTTATGATTCGCCAAGGCCAGTGCCTCCAACGATCGACCCGTACCCGCGAGATCCTTATTCCTTTGAGCGTTCCTCTGTTACGACTCGCAAACGTTCCTCGTACGGACTCGCGTCAAGTCCCGCCTTTTGGTAACACTCGATTAACGACTGAAGAATTTTCTGATTCTCAGGGCGTGAACTCAGAGCTGTTTCCAAATCCGCCGCAGCATCAGTCCAACGCTTCATCTTGATCAACGCTTGAGCACGGGTATCGAAGAAATACGAAATATATTTATCTTTTTGGGCAGTATTCGTTATCCGCTGGATGGCCTGGTCGACTAAAGAAAGCGCCAATTGAGGATTTGGCCGTTCTCCAACAATGTAAATGTAAGCCAAGTTGTTCAAAATCTCGGGATTGTTAGGCGCCTTTTTGTTTGCCAAGTCAAAATAAGTCAGCGCCTTCGCATAATCCCCTTGCCCCAGAGCCTGAGATCCAATTTCGTTTAAAACATTCGCAGGTGGATCGACATCGTCTGCAGCATCATAGATCTCCAGCGCCCGCTTTTTGAGTTTAGCATCCGCATTTCCAGCAACACGCGTTAACTGCATCTTTGCATCTGAATTGTTCGCATTGTATTCAATCGCCCGCGAAAGAAACCCAAGCCTTTTAATCGTTGCATCAAAATCTGATTGACTCAGGCCCAGCGTTCGCGCAATCATCACTGACGACAACATTCTCTCCGCCCAGACAACATCCGATTCACCAGCAGCACCACGTCGCTCTATTTCTGCTATTAGTTTTTTCTCTGCGGTAACCAAATCCTTGATCTCAATATAGCAAGCAATTAACTCAGACCAATATTGCAGTTCTTTTCCAATATCCATTCCCCCAAGGGCAAGTTCTTTATTGAAACGATCAATTGCTTTCTCAAGTACAACTTCGTTGCGCTCGCTTCGATCTAACAACATATTTACACGCATCAACGCTTTGTAATTGAGGGGATCTCTTTCAAACAACTCTAGGAAAAGTTCATAGGCAGTTGGTAGGTTTTTCTGTTGAGCAAGTAACAACGTCGCTTTGATCTGTTTGGCTCGCAAATTATCGAGCTCGACTTTAAGACATTGATCTGCATGTGCCGCCGCAAGTTGCAAATTTTTCACTGCGTCCGATCGCGTTTTAACCTTGGCAGCCATGTAATAATTAGCAAGCCAAAGATGACCTTTCACATAACCCGGTTTATCAAGTGGAGAAGCCAAATTCAACAATGCCAAGCATCGACCGACCCCCGGACTCCCCCCTTGGTTAATTCCCTTCTCAAACGACAACATGCCGAACCGAAATAAGTAATCCGGCTCGTCGGGATTTAACTCAATCAACTTCTGCAAAACGATTCCTTGCCCATCTCGCAAAGATTCCAACTCCAAATTGCGGGGGTCATCGCTCGCCAACAAATTACTGGTTGAAGAGTTCTTTGATCCAATTTGCTGGGACGCTTGCAACATTTGGATTTCACGTCGTAACTCATCCAATAAGACTGACTTGCGATCGTCCCGCCTTTTTAATTCGCTAAGGTAACGATCCTCCAAATTGCTTTCGACTCCAATACGAGCCCACAACAATGCACTGAGGCCGAAGAGCGCCAACAGAAAGGCCGGCATCCCCATTAAAAACGCCCGGTTTCCAATCGATGCTCCCATCGAGCCTCGCAGCCAGTCCGCCAAACCAATGACGGCGGCGACGGGAGCCCAAAGCAGGCGTTTAAGATGGAACAGAAAAAAATTCATAACAACAAATTGACTTGAGAGAACATTAAAACAAACTACCGCTGCGATATGGAAAATGAAGCCAGTGCCGAACCGAAGCATGCATCTGATATCGCAAGCTCGCTATCAATCCTACGACACGAACCGACCCTCCTATCGTAGTCTAATGTCCCACGTCGTTGACCCCATTTTATCCACGATTACTTCCATTCCGCCTCAACCTGATCAACCCAAATTGCCCCAACTCGCTCAATGCGGCCCGCCTGGGATGGCAATTACAGATCTAAAATCAAAACATTCGCTAGCAGACAAGCAGGGTTAACCAGTCAATTCGTCTGCTTGATGAGATTTCAACAAAGATAGCAGCAGCCTATTCACCCCTTCTTAACACTCGCGCTAAATAGGATCTCAAAATCGGTACTTTCGTTATATGTTGAAAAATCCTCAAAATCGGCAAAGGTTACCAAAGTGGTAAGCCGAAAACATGATTGGGCATGAATGTTTAATGTCCAATCATGACTCTATGGGTGTCGATTGACAGATGAATCAAAACTTCAAGATTAAAATGATTGCCATTTTGGCAACAATTTCAGGTCCAGCTATCGCGCCGTGTTTCGCATTGCAAGACACTGAACAACTTGACGAAACCAAATCAAATGCGATCGAAATGGTTCGCCCTACTGAAATTGCGCCCAGCAATGCTTTTGGTGCAATCCGTGCCGCTGAACCAGTTCCCAAACAAAGCGATCGCAATCTTCTTCCACCGATCGTCACTGGTCAGACCGAAGTTCCTCCCACTTCCACGCCACCCATCTTCGTCGCTCCACCAATTGTACGAGGGGACGCAGTTTATTCTAAACCAGTTCCCGTTCCTGAAGTGGAGCCTCAGGTGCTCGAGCTTCCGCCGATTGTTGTAGCGGGAGCAAACGACGCATTCACGGTACCAGACAACACACCCAATTCAGCCCTGCCTATTCCCGATGCAATGCCGCTCTCTCCTCTCGCTCCAATGATTCCTGCAGCCCAGCTCGCTGAGGAATCAACGACCGAGAACCCGGAAACCAGCGTCGGAGCGCCTCGAGTTCCGTCTGATTTGATCTTGATGGAAATCCCAAAGACGGACCCGGTCTTAGCTGAAACCGAAATGGAACCCACCGTTGATGCAGAGCCGGTTGTTCCTGCGGTAACCACTCCACCGGAAGCTTCACAGGAAAATAGCGTGGCGACAACACCTCAAGTTGCTCCACCGACGATTGATTTGCCAATCATCGTTGCTCCCGAGGTAACAACAGTTCCTGAGGTTGCTGAAACAGCTGTTCCTGAAAAGAACTCCTCGCCCGGAAATTTTGTCGAGCCTTTGCCTAGTTCGGAGTTAGCAGTAGACGCAGCGAAAGTGGAACCCGCTTTAGTTCCACCCGTCGTTAGTGAGTTGAAAAAGATTGAAAAAGTCGAACCAAATACTGCGAGTCAAATTGCCGACAACCCAAATGCCGGTGAAGAATCCGACCCAACCCAAGCTACACCTGGCGAAGAAATTTCACAGGCTGCCAAATGGAACCAGGGCCAAGCACCGGGCAATCTTTCAAATGCTGGTGTCCCACTCTACGCGACTCCTAAACAAGAGGAAACCGACGAAGTAGAACAGTCCGTTCCTCCAATCGTCTCCGGAAAAAGTCTCTCCGAGATCGTCAAAACTCCTCAGGCTTTCGTTCCTGAAATCGTTCAAGGCGAACCCAAAGACATTATTGAGATAGTGAATCCCAACGAGGACGCAACCGCACCGGTCAAGAACTCACCGATCGTCGTTCCGGACTCGCCAAGCGAACAGTTGCCAGCAATCGTGCAGGGCAGTGGACTCCCTCCACGTGCACCGGTCATCTCGCCAGAGAGCATCCCGGTCCCGCCATCGAGAGATTTAATAGAAGCGGAGCCAACTCCAATTGCCCCTCCCAAAGCGTTGGCAATCCAAGAAGCTCCCACCCCCATGCCGGAAACTCTGCAAACACCAATCGCTCTGCCTGTCGCCGAACCGGTCTCTCCTTCGCGTATGGAAGCGAAGTCCGATACAGTCGCTGCGAATCCACCAATCGCCGCCCCGGCATCAACTCGAGTTGCCGCACAAACTAGAGCAACGCCAACCTACTTTAATACGCTTCCCGGAGAACAGCCCTCGCTCAAAAGCGCTGTCAAAGATTGTCTGGGATGTAGCGGTTCCGGCTGCCCTGAATGCGGTGTCATGGTAACAGCCGAAGCAGATTATGCGGGTTGTCAATCGTGTGGTTCGGGTGGCTGTTTCGACAGTGGCACTGTGGCAGCAAGATTCGGCAACAGTGGCTCGGTAGCTTCCGCCCGGAAATACTTCATCTTCGATGCGATCTATCTTGACCGATACGATGGGACCATTGCAATTTCCAATTTTGGTGGTTTGAACAACTTCGAAAACGACCTCTTTGGTGCCCGAGTGACCATTGGTCGACGAGAAGATGCCGCCAATGGCGACGAATTATCATATTTTGGATCGGCTAACTTGTCCGAATCAGCTTTTCACACAGATCCCCTTGGACGCATTACCATCGGTTTCCCTAGTACGGGAGCGTTTGCGGTGGAAACCACTGCCTTTCGCGATGCAGTCGAGCAGTCCCAAAGTAAGTCGACAATGTTCCAAAGTCTGGAATACAACCGAAATGACTGGGGCTGGGATGTCGTCCGAACCTTCGTTGGCCTTCGATACATCTATATTCAAGATGAATACCAAATCACAAGTCAGAACCTTGCGGGTGAGACTGGAGATTTTGAATTGTCGACCCGGAACAATCTTCTCGGTGGCCATCTAGGTTACGAATTGTTTTACGATGTTGGCTACCGATTGTCGTGGTCGACCATTGGTAAATTTGGTGTCTATGCAAACCCCAACCGCGTCAAAACGAAACTAAATAATGCCGGGGCTCAATTCCTGGATCTAACCGATACCAATACGGCGTTTTCCGGAACGATCGAACTTGGCTTGAACGGACACTACAAACTCGGCAAACGCTCAAGACTACGATTCGGTTACAACGCATTTTGGCTCGGCGAGGTTGCATCGACAGCAGATAATATTCCTGTCACGATCAACCCAACAACGGGCTCTGACACAAGTGATTCCGACGACATGTTCTTCCATGGTCTGTCACTTGGTTTAGAAATATTTAGGTAGACAGCCGGGGTCAATCAACTTAATTCAACTCAGACACGCTTCGAGGGCAAGCTTCGGGCGTGTTTTTTTCGTCTCGTTGGGCGCAATTGGGAACTCTGCTTCCGAACTGCTATAGTCGTCTCAACTAATCAATTGAGGTACTTTGCGATGCAGACAGAAAATTCACTTGCCGTAACCAGCTTTGATCACATTACATTAATCGTCGATGACCTTGAAGCGACACGGAAATTTTATGTCAACTTTTTAGGAATGACAGAATCGCAACGTCCTGCCTTTGACTTTCCCGGGGCATGGTTTCAAATTGGTGCGGTGCAAATCCACGCCACTTGCTCCAGCGAACTTGCCGGACGCGCAGGTTGGGGCGACCGCCAAGTTAAAAGCATCTCAAGAGGCCACCACTTCGCATTCACCGTCGATAATTTTGAAGACGCAATGAACGCCATCAACAGCCTTGAAATAGAAATTGGCGAAGGGCCGAAAACTCGACCCGATGGTGCAAAACAGGTCTACGTCTATGATCCCGATGGACACCTTGTCGAGATCTGCTCTTCCGTCGCCTGATTTAGTCGCCTGATTTAGTCGCCTGATTTAGTCGCCTGA
>JAALLA010000038.1:0-16036 GCA_011087765.1 Pirellulaceae bacterium | reverse complement strand
CTCTTCCGTCGCCTGATTTAGTCGCCTGATTTAGTCGCCTGATTTAGTCGCCTGACCAAAGCTTCAACTTCCAAGATACGCTTCAACTTCCAAGATACTGCGTGTAGAGCTTCCTAGCTAACGACAGATCTTCTGTACCCGAAATAATCGCTCTCCCGTCAGGAAAAACAGTCAGCACGTATTGATCAACGTGGAAACGCAGTAAAAACTCATTGGCTTCGACCCGTCCGAGTGATTCCAACCGCTCCGCCAACTGGCCCAATAAAATTTGATCGCGCCCGGGAAAACTGACCTGCACAGCATCTCTCCCGCAGAGAACCGCTGAATGACTTTCCCGGTCGCCCGAGAGCCAGTGGTATTCACCTCCCCGGCACGTTGGACATTCAACTTTGTTTCGAAGCCCGGAAACATCCATCTGCCGAATTTCGCTCTCCCACAAGGATGCTATTGTCAGATACCGACTGACCGATGTGCGATTCCCCGAGAGAATTTTCATCGCTTCGATACTCTGAAGAGAAGCAATTAAGTTAATTGCTGGAGATAAAATACCAAAAGAATCGCATGTCGGAGACGTCCCCGGGGGTGGAGGACCATCCAGCATAAGGCAATTCAAACACGCAGTCTCTCCCGGCAACACCGTCATGGTCTGACCGTCAGCACCAAGACAACCACCATAGACCCAGGGGATCGAGTGTTTCACTGAAACGTCATTGAGCAAAAAACGTATCTCAAAATTATCTGAACCATCCAGAATCACATCGACGCCTTCGCACAGGGATTCGACATTTGATGCGTCGACATCTACCACGAATGGCTCGACTTCAATCGCAGAATTAATTTTGGCAAGCTTATTCGCCGCGGCGATCGCTTTGGGCAAACCGTTCTTAACGTCTTGTTCATCATATAACACCTGTCGTTGTAGATTACTGAATTCGAGAAAATCCCGATCTACAATTTTAAGCCGCCCGACACCCGATCTCGCCAGTGTATTGGCAATAACCGATCCGAGCGCACCGCAGCCAACGACGAGCGCGGTAGATGAACCCAACGACGCCTGTCCCGTTTCGCCAATCGCTGGGAACCGTATTTGCCTCGCATAACGATCAGTCTGCGATAGATTGTTCTGACCTTGATTCAAAGGGAAAACCTTTCGTTTCCTTTTTTAAATAAAAACACTGCGACGTCGACAATCTATTCCTGAACTTACGCGAACTCCAGCTCGCAATTGACAACTTTAAGTACGGCCACTAATTATAACTCACCTCCAACTTAACCACGAGCCAGCTCTTCTTGAAGATAGGCGCCTGTCTTGGAATTCGAAACCTGAGCTACGCTTTCAGGTGTCCCCTCGGCCACCACCTGCCCACCAGCTTCCCCCGCCCCCGGGCCCAGATCAATAATCCAATCAGCATTTTTGATAAGGCTTAAATTATGCTCAACCACGATCATCGAGTGGCCAACCGAAAGTAACGCACCGAAGCAATCCAGTAAGCGGTTGATATCGCTCATATGCAAACCCGTGGTCGGCTCTTCCATGACAAACAATACCCGCTTTGACTTCGATGCATTCAAATAGTGCCCCAGTTTCAGCCGCTGTGCTTCTCCAGAAGATAGCGAAGGCGCAGGTTGCCCAAGACAAATATAATCAAGGCCGACATCAATCAATGACTTTAGCTTGGCCTGAACCTTAGGCTGACCTCGAAAAAATGAAAAGGCTTCACGCACGGTCATCTTAAGAACCTCTGCGATACTTTTTCCACGGTACTTAACCGAGAGGACTTCATCACGATACCGGAGTCCGGCACACTGATCGCAAGCGACGGACAGGTCACCCAAAAACTGCATATCGATTACCAGTTCACCCGCACCTTCACACTTATCGCAACGACCGCCACTCACGTTGAAGCTAAACTGCCCCATTTTAATATTTCTCGTTTTGGCATCCACCGTCTCCGCAAATGTCCGTCGAATGTCATCAAACGCCTTTACGTAAGTAACGGGATTACTTCTAGCGGTTCGCCCGATGGGTGAAGCATCCACCAGCACCACTTCGTCAACGTGGCCATCACCAAAAATTTCCCCATACGGCAACCGATCTTCAACTGTTTTTTGCTTTCGCTCGCAAAGCGCCGCATAAAGCGTTTGCCGCACCAGACTGCTTTTACCGGCGCCACTCACTCCAGTCACGACACACAGACAGCCAAGCGGAAACTCCACATGGATGTTTTTTAAATTATTCCCGCAGGCACCCACCAGTTTTATTCGCCCGCGTGAAGGACGTCGATTCTCAGCACCGCTTGAAACTCCTCGAACTCCGGACAAAAACTGCCCGGTCAAACTCACCCCCGAGCTCAACAATGCCTCGCGAGTACCATCAAACACAATATCTCCACCCGCTTGGCCTGCACCAGGCCCAATCTCAATAACACGCTCAGCCGACTCAATGATGCGCGGTTGGTGATCGACAACCACGACGGTGTTATTCCTCTGGTGGAGCCGCCCGATTGCTTCAACTAATTTATCAATGTCAAACGCATGCAACCCCAGAGACGGTTCGTCGAGAACATACAACAGATCAACAAGCGTAGAACTCAATGCAGCAGTTAGGGAAACGCGCTGAACCTCTCCGGAACTCATCGACCGAAGTGAGCGATCCAAATTTAGATAGCCCAAACCGACTTGCGCAAGGTAGTTTAATCTCGCGGAAATCTGAACCAATAACATGCCGATTGATTTTCGTTCGAATTCGGTAAGCAACAATTGCTCCGTCCATTCAATGGCCTGGTCCACCGTCAACTTTCCCAGTTGGCCAAGGTTCTTATCTCCAACATGATACGAGAGAGCGTCCTGGTTGAGTCGCAATCCACCACATTGGAGGCACGCTTGTTCAGGCAAATCTTTTTCACACCCTACGCCTTGGCACCCTGGGCAAGAACCCGCTGAATTTTGAAAACTAAAAAGTCTGGGCTCGGGGCGCAAAAATGATCTCGAACAAGCACTGCAAACTGAATCTCGCGAATATGAGTTTGCATACCAGGTCCTTCCATCAACTGAGCACTCTTTCATCTTTGGCTGCCACTGCTTGTCAAACCAAATCTCACAATTCCCGACGCCACAATAAAACGCCAACTCAATTGACTCTCGCAACCGCGACGCATCCGTGCCGCCGGTTGTCAAACGATCGACGACAATTCTGACCGGTTTCGAATTCTCAGTTTCCCCTAAATCACGATCAGCTCGCAACAATTCAACCGTCACATCACCAACGATAGCCCGGGAAAAACCAGCTCGCATAGCCTCACCCAAAGCCTCGAGGACTTCTACTTCCGGGCTTACGGGATAAACGATTTGAAAACGAACGCCACTCTCAATCGACGCCAGGGATGCTGCCACAGATTGCGGATTGTAGCTCGTCACCTCGATGCGGCAGGCCGGGCAAATCAAATGACCAATTTTCGAATAAACCAGTCGCAAATACTCAGTGATTTCTGACGCAGTTCCAAGTGTAGTTTTTTTTCCGAATTTCCCCTGCGACGGACGAACAGCAATCGCCGCGGGAATCCCCTCAATTCCATCCGCATCGGGACGGTCTAACTGAAACATAAACTGACGAGTATGCGGCGATAAACTCTCGATGTAACGACGCTGACCTTCTGCATAAAGCGTATCGAAGGCAAGACTCGATTTACCACTGCCACTCAATCCACAAATCGACAACCATTGCCCGTGAGGAATTTCAACACTTACCTCCTTGAGGTTGTTGACTCTCACGTTTCGAAGTTGAATTTGTTTTGCCACGTCGAGTTCAGCAGTTTCGTGTCTGGTGAAAAAAATTGATGAACTGCAGTTAGCTCATCAGCTGGCAGTGTACCATAGCTGAGCAAACCGCCCCAACGACCCCGGCCCGAAAACTCACTCTGGACTCACTCTGGGATTTGCACAAGCGTTCTGCCGAAAGCCAGACCCTTTAAAAGATTCTCGATCTGATCGGGCACCTGAAGCAGGCCTATTTCCTTGCTCACATCTTGCACATCCAAACGCCAATCAGAAGCAATCACACTCCAAAGTTCCTGCCTATATTTTTGTGAAACATTCGCACTGTCAATTCCACAGAGCGCGATGCCCCTAAGAATGAACGGGTAAACAGTCAACTCAAGCTCGTGGCCTGCCACTAATCCACAGGCCGTGACACAACCACCAGCTTGTGTTGCTCGAATAGCAGAATTAAGTGTTGTTCCTCCGACACAATCGACAACACCTGCCCAGCGACTCTTGGACAGTGGCGAATCTGACAAATCTAAGATCTCCTCGCGGGGGACAACTTTCTCCGCCCCTAACTTTAATAACTGGTCATAACGCTCACGCTTTCCGGTCGCGGCCGTGACACTAAACCCAAGCTTTGCAAGCAACTGCACAGCAAACACCCCCACACCGCCGGTGGCGCCGGTCACTAAAATCTCCCCGGACTCTGGACTGATTCCATGATTTAATAACTGCCGGACCGATTGCGCCGCCGTAAACCCCGCCGTCCCCCAGGTGGCTGCCTCCGCCGCCGATAATCCGACCGGCAGTTTCACCAGCCAGTCCGCTGGAACTCTTGCCAAGCTTGAAAGTCCGCCATGGTGGGAGGTTCCAAATTTTGCATGAGCAATCAAAACTTCATCGCCTATTTGAAGACCGGAACCATTTGGTTCAACCACTGTTCCAACGGCGTCAATCCCGGGAATCAATGGCAGTTTCCGGACGATGCCCCTGTTCCCCGATGCCGCGAGAGCATCCTTGTAATTTAACGCACTATATTGCACGCGGACCAAAACTCCGTTTGTTCCAAGAGTATCACAATCCAATTCCACGGACGTTAACAAGCAACGGGCGGGTCCACCCGCGGCCTCGGCTTTGTCCACCAACTCACTGGTCAATATCAGAGCAGAAAATTTCATGATCGGCTTCATTTGATGTTTGAAAGGGTATGAATAGAAACGACAACGCAACCCAAGAGAATGGCACGCTTCACCGCCCGTCTAATCTTACGTTTTCCCGGGATAGCTGAATACCTCGTCACCACTTCCTGTGCTGCAGATCTTTTAAAGTAAGAATCATTCCGTTTGTTCGCGACAATTAAATGCTAATTAAATGTCTCGGTTCCACAATTCTCGGTTCGCTCAAACCACAACAACCATTACAGTAGAAGATCGAGAACTCTTCAATTTTCAAAACCTTCAATTTTCAAAACTACCTGACAAAGACACAATGCCAAAGGATGACACGAGCAATCCGCCGCAGCGATCGGTACTCTATCACTGCACATGCGGCAATCAGCTCGTCCTGAATCCAAAAGTTGGGGGGCTATGTCAAACCTGTGGGCGAAATGTCTCTCCCAAGTTGCTCGACGAAGATTTGGGGGTTACGGTTCCCCTCGAAGTCACACATAACCACACTGATTCGACAACCGGAAACAGTCTTAACTCCGATAGCTTCGCAGTGGTGCCTCCGGTCGAGACAGAGGAGCAAATCGAAGCGGAAAACCTCTGCGGATCCATGTTCGGGCACTTCCAACTGGTCTCTCCGCTCGGCAAAGGAGGCGTAGGGCAAATCTACCGCGCTTTTGACACCTCTTTAAAAAGATATGTCGCGGTGAAATTACTTCGTTCTGGAATTGGTGAAGGTGCTGCCAGCTCTGACAAAGAGGTCGAGAAATTGCTACAGGAAGCCATTTCTCAGGCCAGATTCACCCACCCCAATATCGTTACCATCTACTACGTGGGGCAACAAAACGAAACCCCGTTCCTTGCAATGGAACTCGTAAACGGCGAACCACTAAGCCAGCGTATTGAATCAAAGTCCATGGCTTTTGTCGATTTAGCCCGCGTCGCTCTGGATATTGTCACCGCTCTCGATTACGCATTCGAATTAGATATTATCCACGGTGACATCAAACCCTCTAATTTGCTGATCTCAAAAAATGGGACCGCCAAACTTTCGGATTTTGGGATGGCTCGAAGTGCGTCTAGCAATTCAGATCGACTTTCAGGAGGCACCCCAAACTATATCTCACCGGAACTCTTAAGCGGTGAACTTCCGTCCATACAATCAGACATTTATGCACTAGGAGTGACGTTTTACGAATTGACCTTTGGCGAACTTCCAGTTTCACTTAACGGAACTCACATTCCTGACTGGATTGAAGCGCACAAAAATAAAAAACTGGAATTCCCGACGCCTTGGCCTCAGCATATCCCCGAAGCATGGCGAGCAATCCTTCAAAAAATGCTCTCCAAAGATCCAGCAGACCGTTACCAATCCTATGACGCATTACTTGGCGAAGTCAAAGGGATTCAACCAGGTTCTAAAATTCCCGCGAGGTTTTTCCCTCGCTTAATTGCTGCCGCAATTGATACTGCCACCGTTTTCTCACTCGCAATCACACTGGAAGTTGCGCTGGGCTTTTCAAATTTTCGGTTGCTGGGTGGCGATCGCTCGGAAATGTCATTGCTTTTTGAAATATGCAAGTTCCTACCTTTGCTTGTCTATACCTTCTCAATTTATTTTTGGCGCCAGTCGATTGGGCGGAACCTAATGCATCTGCGCGTTGTCAACCAACATGGACTAGAGCCTCGCGGGAGTAGCATCGCCCTTCGCAGTCTCCTGCGAATGCAATTCCCCTGGATCTTCATCTCAGTACAGCTAATCAGCTCGGACGCCGGAACCACCGCCCCTCTGTTTCAATCGATACTCTATACAGCCTCGCTCCTCTTATTAATGTTCGATATTATTTTCATGCTTTTTACAACCAAAAGCCGCTCCATACATGACATGTTCTTCAAAACTCAAGTGGTACTCGACACGGCCGATCTGAGTAAAATTGGTAAGAAGAAACAAAACCTTTTGCGCAAACGCTAATCCAGTTCAAGCTGGACATTAAGGCGTCCTAACATCAACTTGCCAACACCCGAGGAATCAAAAAACGAAATGACGACTTGCCCCACGCCTATCAAATTAACCGAACTTGACGAACGGGAAATCGTTAAAGGCTTCTTTGGAAAAATGATTCATTCGGCCACGATGACGATGGCCTACTGGACGGTTGAAAAAGATGCCATTCTGCCCGAACACCAACATCCTCACGAACAGGTCCTCAATCTTCTTGAAGGAGAATTTCAACTTCAACTTGACGGGCAAACCTACCACCTTATGCCAGGCAGCGTTTTTGTAATTCCCGGAGGCGTCCCCCACAGCGGACAAGCGATTACGCAATGTCGCATCCTCGATGTATTTCAACCCACGCGAGATGACTATCGGTAACGTCCAGGCGTTACCGGACATCGGCACACGACACCAGCAACACTCCCTCAGCTGAAGTGCTAGCAGTCAGTTCGGCTTTTGTCGCCGATTCCCGCCCTGCGTTTTTTACCCCCGAACGAAGAAGTTTAATCAAATCCGAATAATCTTTACATTCGTTTAAACTTACCTAGCCCGTAAAGTCGATGGCTGGAAAGACGAGATCGTCTTTACGTATTTAGGGTAGAAAATAGATGCTAGCTCAAAAACTCAAACTCAGCCTTCCTTTAGTCTTAGTTATAACCTTTAGCGTTTTGAGCGCTTCAGCGTTTGGGCAGACAACACCATCGCAGCGTTATCAACCAGTTCGCAATGGCTTTGCGCCACCTTCAGTGCATGTCGCTCCGCAGAACCTAAAACAACTGCCCAACCGTGTTTCGGCGGCACCTCAAAAATCTTCGCTCTATAAGTTCTCAGACGAAGCTCGTCGCTCAAATTCAGAATACCTTTCGCCTCCTGAAACGGCCTCATCGGAACTTAGCCGCAACGCAGTTCAGCAAACCAGTTTTCAAGTAGAAACAAAGGGCGAACCAGCCGTCCCTGCAATCCTTTCGGGCAGAAGTGCTTCTGCAACCGCAACCAAAAAACCGGCTGACTTTGCCGCAGCCATGCAGCAAGCCGGGAACCACACTCCAACCATTGGAGCAAATCAACTTCCAGGAGTTCCCACGGCAACATTCCAAAAACCTTCTTCTGAAACCGGAATCTTAATTGAACCTCCGGCAGCAACGCAGGCCGACAAAAATGACTTCCAAATTGGCAAACTCACCGTTAAACGGCAACGCGCTCAAGCGAACGCCGCTCAACGAGTTAATCAGGAAAGCCGGCAAGCCGAATTCTCAGCACTCCAACCGGTCGAACCCGTTGCAGATCTTTCAGCTTCAGAATTTATTGACCAGATTACCGTCGGTGACCCTGTTCCGGAAATCGAAGTAGCACCGTCGGATATCAATGCCACCAAGCTCATTGCCCTCCAGGCTGGTAAATTCCCACCAACACCGAAATCTAATCCCCAAACCAATTCACCAAGTGAAACGCAGATTCGGACAATGTCTGCGAATACACAAACGATCAACGGCATGAAGCCCGTCATTCAATTGCGAGCACCCGCGCTCGAAGTTGACACCTACGGCCCAAAGTCAGTTGGAATCAATAAATTAGCCGATTACCAGGTTGTCGTAAAAAACAACAGTAGCATTCAAGCAGAGCGGATTCTTGTAGGCGTCAATATTCCATCTTGGGTCGATATTGAAAATGTAAATCTCTCGACTGGAGAGAAAGAGCTTACCGATGGAAAAAACCAGGCTCGCTTGGTTTGGAGCATCGACAAGATCGCTGGTAACTCGTCTCAGACAATGATCATTTCCGCAATCCCTCGCAAGCCACAGGTCTTCGACGTTGGCGTCGAATGGACCCTGATTCCACGAGTCGGCTCTGCCAATGTAAGCGTCACCGAGCCACGACTTGAAATGAGCATTGCCGGTCCTCCCGAAGTTCTATACGGAGAAACCGCAATTTACCATGTTACGGTCCGTAACCCGGGCACCGGAACTGCCGAGGATGTTGTCGTCATGCTGCCCGAAGCACTCGGCGGTGAAAGAGCTTCACTAGGCTTAATTGAAGCAGGGAAAGAAAAGAATTTTCAAGTCGAACTTTTGGCAAGAACTGCAGGTAAACTCAATCTTATTGCAAAAGCTGCTGCAGAAGGAGACTTAAAAGTCTCTGCTGAACGGGATCTCGTCGTTCGACGTGCCAATTTGGAAATCGCTATCAACGGCCCTGGATTAAAATACTCAGGAAGTGGAGCACAATACACCGTCTCGATTACGAATACAGGAGATGCAACGGCCAATAATATCATCTCGGCCATCGCACTGCCAACCGGTGTTAAATATCTCAGTGGCGTCGAGTCCGTCAAACTTATCGAGGGTGGAATGAGATGGCCAGTCGGCACACTTGATGCCGGACAAAGCCGCACCTTTAAGGTCAACTGCCTGCTCGATACCTCAGGCGACCTGCAACTTGAAGTTGGAGCACGGGGACGGGGCGACCTTGCCGCGTCCGATGCCTGCGTCACCAAAGTCGAGACAATCGCAGACTTAGTACTCAGCGTTGCCGATCCAAAAGGACCCTTACCCACCGGTGAAGATGTCCCTTACGAAATCAAAGTTCAAAATCGTGGAAGCAAAACCGCAGTCGGCGTCAAACTTGTGATGCAATTCTCTGAAGGAATTGAACCTAAAGAAGCCAGTGGATTAAAACACCAACTTACCGACGGACAAGTACTCTTCTCACCGATCGAAAAGATTAATCCCGGCGAAGAAATGACCGTCAAAGTCACGGCAGAAGCAATGAAGGCTGGAACGCACATTTTCCGTGCCCAGCTTACCTGCGAGGAATCTGACTCACGGGAAGTTGCCGAAGGAACCACTCGCTTTTTCGGAGAGACCATCCAACCAACAGCCACACCGGTTGCTAACGAGGCAAAAGCCTCGGCATTGGGTTCAAATGATTTTCAGACGCAGCGAAAATAAGCGTAAGCCAAGTTCCAAAAGCCAAGTTCCAAAAGAGGACTTTAATACTCGGTCCATTAATGGTTGGGTAACATTTGAAGTTCGATATCTCTTCCAACGAAACGCAGGTCTTCAGGCCTGCGTTTTTTTGTAGACACCAATTCGAGGCCTTCAACTCGAGAACGGTTTAAAACGAGTCAAATCCTTAAACCCAGTCAAATCTTTTAACCAAGCCATAACTTTAAATTAGCCTATCTGAATTCAGACTAGTCCCGGCAACACCTGGAACGTCCCAATGAAAACCCTCAAATTGCTTCTAAAGTCACAAAAAACCTAGGAAAACCCGCTCCCACAGCTCGTGCTCTCATCGCTCCCACCCTTAATTTGACAAATCTCTCACCCCGCAACAGCAACGCAGTCCCCCCAGGCACCCCATTCCCTCGACCGATCTTGCGTCCGTGCCACGTTTAATGGCTTGTCGAAGGCTCATCTAGCGACAATAATGCTCGGCTAAATGGGGAAGGCATTTAAATTGCCAAATCCGCGAACCGCAGTTTTGCGGTTTACCAAAATAAATTTTAAAAACCACGCTTGGCTGAGGTTGGCCTAAACTTTCACCAACCACAGCTAGCATCCGAGTGGAGTAAATATGAAAATCGGTTTCTGCTTAGCAGCATTCATCGTTGGTTGCTTTGTTACGGTCTCTTTTAAGGCGAACGCCCCGCGAAGCGCTACGGCCAGCGGATCGACAATTGAGACAACTGTCGAAAGCGTCAACATCGCGAGCCAACCGGAACCCACGAAAGCCTTGGAAATGGAAATCGTAACCCGTGCCTTTGGTAAGACAAAAAACGGTGACGAGGTTACGCAGTTCATCTGTAGAAATTCTAACGGCTACGTTTTAGAAATGATTGATTACGGAGCGACCGTGACGGCATTTCGAGCACCTGATAAAAATGGCAAACTCGAAAACGTAACGCTTAGCTGCAGTGATATGGCCGGCTACGAAGCCTGCTCTTCATATTTCGGAAGTTCCGTTGGACGCTATTGTAATCGAATTGCCAAAGGTAAGTTTTCAATTGATGGGACGGAATACACACTTGCCGCAAACAACGGCGCGAACCACCTTCACGGAGGTAAGGTCGGATTTGATAAGCGGATGTGGACTGGGGAGAAAATAACCTATGACAATGCTGACCTCGTTGGCGTTCGCTTTACTTTAGTTAGCGAAGACGGCGATGAAGGCTACCCGGGAAAACTCGAAGTCGCAGTGGAATATACGCTTAACAACGCTAACGAGCTAAAAATTGAATTCACCGCAACCACCGACAAACCGACTCACGTTAATCTGACAAACCACAACTACTGGAATCTCTGCGGCGCCGGGAGTGGAGAAGTAAAAAATCACGTTCTGCAACTCGAATGCGACCAGTACACTCCTGTCGATGCGGAATCAATTCCTACCGGCAAACTAGCCAGCGTCGAGGGCACTCCCTTTGACTTCCGAACCGCGACTCCAATTGGTGCGAGACTAGGCGAAATTAAGGCGGAACCCGTTGGTTACGATCACAATTACGTTTTGCGTTCCACCGACGAAATGAAACTGGCGGCCACTGTCCATTGCCCTGAATCTGGCCGAAAAATGGAGATCCACACATCTCAACCGGGAATTCAGTTTTACACGGGTAATTATCTTGATGGGCAACCCGGGAGTGGCGGTTTTGAACAATATGGAGCGTTTTGTTTGGAAACTCAACATTTCCCCGACTCGCCCAATCAATCCGCATTTGGTTCAACCCTGCTGAAGCCGGGCGAAAAGTACCGGGAAACTACCGTCCACAAATTTTCGATTCAGTAAAAACATCTCATTGTAGAGCGACTGCTTTCGCCGGCAGTTCGTTGCCCGGGCAATCGAGATTTTCCAGAACTAAATCGTCTGCAAGACGTCACTCCGCTCAAGGCCTCCCCGAAAAACCAGCGTCACAATCGCTGGGTTAGCATAGCCGCTTAAACTGTCTGTTCAGCCTGAAAATCCTGCCCGGCAAGCCCCCGGTCAAAGAGCAGAAGATCGACTTAGCAGTTTTCAAATGGCGAATCAGAATCTAAAGTAAGAATTCGTTATTATCTGGTATTTCGACTTGATGAACACAAATTCCACCGCTGATCCGCTTAGCCAACCATTTGGCGAGGCAGTCTAAAATTGATTTAGGCTATTCCTAAATTGCTTACCCGGAAGTAGAAACCGGGTACCCCGTATGCATCTAACGCGTCAACCGATCCTGTTTTGAATTAAGAAAAGAAACTCCAACCGCCATCATGAACCCTCAGTATCAAAAACGACTCCGCAAACTCAGAAAGTCTGTGAAAAACATGGGCGTTTCGGCGCTTCTTATTTCTAACATAAAAAATGTTTCCTACCTCACTGGGTTTACCGGCAGCGCCGGCTATCTGTTCGTCACGCCAAATTCGCAGTTGCTCTTAAGCGACAGTCGATATCTTGCTCAATTGGACAACGAGTGCGTTGGACTTGAAGTTGACATCCGGACTGCCGGGTCAACCATGATGGATTCAGTCAAGCGAGTCGCAACAAAATCAAAATTCAATTCGGTTGGCTATGAGTCGACTTCGATCACCAAGCACGAATACGACCAACTGGAATCCATGAACCCCAAAATTGACTGGGTGCCCTCCGTTGGTTTGGTGGAAGCGGCAAGAGCGATTAAGGATCCTACAGAGATCAAGGCGATCCGCCGAGCGATCAAAATCAACCAACGGGCGTTTGAGGTTATCAAACACCAACTGCATGTCGACCAAACCGAAAGGCAAATTGCCCACAATCTGGAACACCAAATGCGTTCTTTTGGTGCCCAAGGCTGCGCTTTCGACCCGATCGTAGGGGTGGGAGATCGCTCCGCATTACCCCACGGCTGCCCGGGAGACAAAAAAGTGGCGGAAAGTCCATTTCTCCTGATTGACTGGGGAGCCGAGGTCGATCACTACATGAGTGATCTAACGCGGATCGTCTTCACGGGGAAGATACCCGCGAAATATCGGAAAATTTACGAAATTGTTCTTCGGGCTCAATCGGCGGCAATAAATAAAATACGCCCCGGAGTCTCGTTAAAAACCGTAGATAATGCGGCGAGAGGGGTGATTGAATCTGCAGGTTTTGGTCCAAAATTTGGCCACGGCCTGGGGCATGGGTTTGGCCTGGAAATCCACGAAACACCGTTTATATCGCCAATTCACGAAGGAAAACTGGCACCGGGCATGGTAATCACCATTGAACCAGGGATCTACCTTCCTAATTTTGGGGGCGTTCGGATCGAAGACGACATCCTCGTTACCGCGGACGGCTGCGAAGTTCTTAGCAATTTACCCCGGCAGATCGACGAATGTACCGTGGACGTTGGCAGGTAATTCACGCTAAACTAGGCATTCGATTTTTTAATAAAAGACGTGGAACCTAAATGGCTGCCAGCGACGACCGTCAGCCAGTCAACTGTTCCTGAAACTGTTTATATTCCAAACTGTGCCGACACCAACGTAGGGAACGCCTGCTCAGTTTGTTGACGATTAAATACCAGTGGAGTAACCATGGCGAAAGAGAAACAAGACACCGTTTTTGAAGTCACAAAAATTCGAGAACTCATCGAGCTAATGCAAGAGCATGAACTCAGTGAAGTCGATCTCAAACAAGCCGATCAGCGAATCAGGTTACGTCGCGGCAGTGATCAGCAGATTGCCTATGCTCCGGCGCCCGCAGCCGTTGCCCCGGTCGCTGCCGCCGCTCCCGTCGCTGACACCCCAGCCGACGATCCCAACGTTGTCTTTATTGAAAGCCCAACGATTGGAACGTTCTATTCCAAACCTAAACCTGAATCTGAGAATTACGTCAAACCTGGTGACATGGTGACCCCAGACACTGTCGTTTGTATCGTTGAAGCGATGAAGATGTTCAATGAAATTACCGCGGGAGTTTCCGGAAAGATCGTTGAATGTCTCGTTGCAAATGAGGAGCCAGTAGACAATAACAAGCCGCTCTTCAAAGTATTAAAAAGCTAGAACGCAAATCGGCGCATTGGCACTGTTTCGAGATTCCGGAAACGGTCCGCCGATAGTTCTTGTTTTACCTGACGTTGGTTCGGTTTTCCTTATGCTTAGTAAAACCGCCTTTTACTTGAACCGGCTCCGATTTATTCAACGGGGCCGTAACTTCCTTCAGAGTCTTTAAGAATCATGTTTCAACGCATCCTGATTGCCAACCGCGGGGAAATTGCCCTTCGTATTATTCGTGCCTGCAAAGAGATGGGAATTGAGACCGTTGCAATTTTCAGCGAAGGAGATCGAGGCAGTGCCTACCTCGATCTGGCTGACGAAGCTTATTGCGTTGGTAATGCCCGATCCAACGAAAGCTATTTACGAATCGAGCAAATCATCAGTGCCGCTGAGGTCGCCAATGCGGAAGCGATCCATCCCGGCTACGGCTTTATGGCTGAAAACGCACATTTCAATGAAGTCTGCCGAGCCTCCAACATCGAATTTATCGGGCCAACGCCAGAAGCGATGCAAATGCTCGGCGATAAAAATGAAGCCCGCGCCCTCGCAAGGAAAGCTGAAGTTCCTGTCGTCCCGGGAAGTGCCGGACTCATCGAAGATGTTAATGACGCAATTAAAACTGCTGCTGAAATTGGCTATCCGGTTCTCGTTAAGGCGACCGCCGGCGGTGGTGGTAAAGGAATGAGAATCGCGGAAAGCGAAGAGGATTTAACGAACGCCCTGGAACAAGCCGCTCAGGAAGCAGAAGCCGCGTTTGGAAATGCCGGAGTTTATCTTGAGAAATTTATTGCCTTACCTCGCCACGTCGAAGTTCAAGTCCTCGCGGACACTCACGGCAATGTCGTCCACCTTTGGGAACGCGACTGCTCCACCCAACGCCGCCACCAAAAGCTAATCGAAGAAAGTCCGGCTCCTACACTTCCGCCTAAGGTTCGCAAGTCGATCTGTGACGCCGCCGTTCGAATGATTAAAAACGCTAATTACTACAACGCGGCAACCGTTGAATTTATCGTCGACAAAGACAACAACTTTTACTTCATCGAAGTAAATGCAAGAATTCAGGTTGAGCATCCAGTTTCAGAAATGGTCACTGGAATCGATTTGATCCAACAGCAAATTAAAATCGCAGCGGGCGAGAAACTCTCCTTCACACAAGACGAAATCGAATGCAAGGGTGTCTCGATCGAATGCCGAATCAACGCCGAAGACCCCTCAAATAATTTTTCACCTAGCCCAGGAACCATTGAAAGCATTTGCATCCCGGGAGGGCTCGGAGTCCGGTTTGACACCCATGTTCATGCAGGATACACGGTTCCGCCATACTACGATTCAATGGTTGGTAAGCTGATCGTCCACCAGCCGACACGAAAGCAGGCGATCGCCTGTATGATTCGCTGTTTGGATGAACTTCGAATTAAAGGCATCAAAACGACCGTGCCATTTCAAAAGTCGGTTCTCGAACACGAAGACTTTGTAAACGGGAAAGTCGATACGAAATGGGTTGAGCGAAACATGTAGGTCGTTGCCCGGATAGACTCAAGCCGCAATTGCAACTTGTTTGACTTGGTACCAGCGGGCGAAACTGCGCCTTCCCCGGGGTAAAATCGGTCTTCTGGCTCGCTCTCAATCGCCACTGCTCCCACTGAACCGCTGATCTGTTTTGGTGCGTTTGAGTTTTTATCGAGCTAATGACAGCCTAACCGGTCGAGGTCTTAAGATCGCGGCTGATTATTCACTCTTTTTCCCTGAAATAACCGGCTTAACCGCCCAGCAACGTGTGTCATTGTCCCCCAAATGACCGCTAAGGGTGCATCGCCTCGAAACGCCTTTCCTCGGTTTAAAAATGCCCGTTTTCAAGTCGCTTTTTTTCGCCTAAACTCCTGTTTTAAGCATTCAACAATTATTGAGATTGAGGCTATCCAACGTGCCAAATTCGCTCTCCCCTCCCGCTCAACCCGAACATTCATTCAAACGCGTTGCAATTTTATTTGCCGGCGGACCAGCCCCCTCGGCCAACGCGGTCATTTCAGCTGCCGCTGCTTCGTTCTTGCGAGCGGATGTAGAAGTCATTGGTATCAAACATGGTTACTCTTCGTTGGCTGACTTCGATCCCGCCGAGCCGTTGG
>JAALLA010000037.1 GCA_011087765.1 Pirellulaceae bacterium | reverse complement strand
GATCTCAGCATGCTTGATAACGATTGGGGAATTACACAATACCCATTAGTTCCAGGTCACGAAATCATCGGGAAAATTGCGGCCCTCGGAGATGGCGTGCATCATCTCAGAATTGGTGATTCAGTCGGTATTGGCTGGCATTGTGGATACTGCAATGAATGTGCATGTTGCAATTCAGGGGATCAAAACCTGTGCGCGACGGCCCAACCAACGATCGTCGGGCACCATGGAGGCTTTGCAGACCGAGTCAAGGCCGATGCCGGTGCGGTAGTCGTTATTCCCGAAGGACTCAATCTGGCCACCGCTGGCCCGCTGATGTGTGCTGGCATTACTATTTTCAATCCGATGATCCAGTTTGGAGTAAGTTCGACGGATCGTGTGGCAGTCATTGGAATCGGCGGACTTGGACATCTAGCGGTCAAATTCCTCAGTGCCTGGGGATGTGAAGTTACCGCTTTTACCTCAAGTGAGGAAAAGAAAATTGAAGCGTTGTCTTTCGGTGCCCACCATACCCTTGATTCTCGAGATTCAGAGGCGATCGAACAGTCAGCCAATTCATTTGATTATCTTATTTCCACCGTAAACGTAAAATTAGACTGGAATCAGTACATTAATACGCTCAAACCGAAAGGAACGATGGTGTTTGTTGGTGCAACGCTTGAGCCCCTAGACCTAGGAGTCATGCCACTGATCCTTGGCCAACGTTCCATTGCAGGTTCCACAGTCGGTAGCCCCGCGGTCATTCAGGAAATGCTTCAGTTTGCCAACCGACACCAAATCAGTCCCCTCGTTGAACAATTTCCTATGTCAGAGGCCAACTCAGCGCTGAACCATGTTCGGGAAGGGAAACCCAAATATCGCGTAGTATTGGCTAACCATTAATTTTTGGTTAGCGAGGCAAACGAACGGTCTCCCGCACATCAAGGTTCTGTCGAAATTGAGTATTGAGCACTGTTGATTGTCGCCAACTTAGTGCCGTGCTCGAATGTGCCGGGGGTGCTGACAACGACACCATTCAGAAAATGAATCCAGACGCCTCATCAAGGCACTTTTTTCGGAAGCAACTGTTGTCGGCAAAAGAGATCGCACGCTGGACAGAGGAAGCAAAACTATTTGCTATAAAGAAAATGAGGGCGCAGGGGCTCGAACCCTGGACCTACGGATTAAAAGTCCGTTGCTCTACCAACTGAGCTACGCCCTCGGAGACCAGTAATGGCTCCGTGTGAAGGGATAAAGATCACCAATTCGACCAAAAGTGTCAAGGGGCATTACGATGAAATATAAACAATGCCATTTATCCCTTATTAATGTGGTATTTATCGGACAGATGTTGTTCTCAGGCCATAAAAAAATGCACGAGACCAAATTTAAAATTTAGAACTCGTGCACGCCGGTTTCACATTTCATTGACCGACGCAAAGTCTGCCGAGTTAACGGTAGACACTGTTTTAAACAAAAATTCCGCGAATTTTCTCAATTCGTCCACCTCTAAATATCTTTCGCTTATCGAACTCTCAAGAATTTGGCGATCAACCCTAAATAATGAGATTACTGGCCTCACCAGGATTTGATTGCAGGCGCGTTCGCTACCTTAATTTTCCACTTTTACTAAGTGCTGAACAGGTTTTTCAAACAGCGGTTCTGTTAATAATCACAGCAACAATGACTCGAGCCAGAGGCAAAGCCCCCGAACATGCAGCTTCCCTTTATTGGTAAGACCGACTGTGTTAGCTTAAGGTTTCCAAGAAACTAAAAAGGAGTTTTAAAGTGCAACAAGACCCAAATTCGCTTCCTGCATTAGATGGAATTTCTCCAGAATTGGCCGCGGGGCTAGGTGGGGCTGCTTTTACTGTTTTGTTGACATTCATTTGTGTTGTCTTGGTAGTTGCCTTCGTTATCTCCGTCGTGACCTGTTTTCTAATCTACAAGCCATTCTCCAAACTACCCGAAAGTTTTCGGCCGTTTCAGCCTGGGCTTGTCTTTCTAATGCTAGTTCCGATCGCCAATTTGGTAATGCCATTCATGATTTCAATCTCAGTCACAGATGGATTCAAACGATACTTTGAGTCGGTTGGAGACAACAGCAAGGGAGATTGCGGGAAGTCAATTGGCTTGGCGTGGGCGATCGGGTTGGTTTGCTCATTGATTCCATTGGTAAATTATATCGCCGGACCGATTTCTCTGGTGTGCATGATTATCTTTATTGTAAAACTGTGGTCTCTAGGCAATGCAATCGAAAGCAGTCAAAAGGCTTAAGATCTGGCTCCATCGCATAAGAGTCCCTAATTTCACTCAGTCAAGCCTGATACACTCATGACACGGCCTGCTTTCATTCCAGCAGCCATTGTTTTAAGCGGCCAATCACTCAATACAACTTATTTATCAACTTCCAATCGCGGCAATTCAAAGGATTCTTCTTTTATTTATCATTAGAGGAAGGCTCGTTACACGCCCACCAGGATTGACTAAAAACGCTAGCGGTTGCCCGCAAAGAATTCCGCTTACAACCTTTCGACGTTGATCCAAGTAAAGTGGTTTTCTAACATAGGTTCGTGAACCGGAGTCTTCTATGAGCTTGATTGCTCTCACACCAAGGATTGGTAAATGAGTGCTTTTTCTAATATCGAATCGGCCTACGAAAAATTCGGAGCCGAGGAACCTTTTTATGCAGTTCTCACCGAGGAGAAATACAAACGAAAACAACTCGACGAGGAGCTGTTTTTCAAAACTGGTGAAGATTTATTAGCACGTCAGATGAAGTTGATTCAAGACCGTGGTATTCAAATCTCTCGAGGGCGTGCTTTAGATTTCGGATGCGGGGTAGGACGACTCACCAATGCAATGGCTACGTATTTTGACGAAGTCATCGGAGTTGATATTTCATCGACGATGATTGGAAATGCAAACCAACTAAAACGACGCCCGAACTGTTCTTTTCAGGTGAACAAAAAGCCGGATCTCTCGCTTTTCCCTGAAGACCAATTCGATTTCATTTACAGTGACATTACAATCCAACACATTCCTTCGCCGGAATCTGAAAACTACATTCGGGATTTTTTTCGCGTACTTGCTCCCGGTGGCGTTGCGATATTTCTCGTACCTGACGGTCCGGTTCTTCGTCCAAATTCGTTGCCCGCTCGATTTGAAAAGTTCTACTGCGAACAAGTCCGCCCGTTTCATAAACGTATAAGAGGCAAATATGAAGTCCAGGTTCATAGGATTTCACAACAACGCGTAGAAACGATCATTCGCGAGTCTAACGCGCATCTCCTCTCCGTGGAGCCTCATCCGAGGTGGGCCGAACGTACTAAGAAATACAAACCGCTCTACTATTGGGCATCCAAACCCAATGACTAGCTGAAGGTGAGTAGACTTGTGATTCGGTTTACCAAACCCGAACTTCAATGAATTTAAACTACACATTTCAATGGTGAGTACTTTCTGACCAAGCCTGCGAGCGATTTTTCGTGACGCACTATCTGAGCACCTTTAATGCTCAAACCATCATTCATTTGTATTTAGCGGCCAGATCACTAAAATTAGCGTCTGTGCCCTGCTCTTCTAGGTCCGTGAAACTGTCCAAATAGCACCCCCTCCCGCAGCGGCTACATTATTTGTCGTTCCTGTTGATTGAGATCATTTTGCCATGCTTAAAATAAGCCATCCAGCGAGACTAAACGCATTTGGGTTCTGCCAAATCCTGCTCATCTTTGCCGTTGCGTCGCTGCGCGTTGGAGTCGCATGCAGCGACCAACCCCAACCCAGGTCAGAGATTAAAAACGTCGTCCTGATCATTTCGGATGATTTAAAAGCGAGCGTTTTGGGGTGTTACGGCGATCTTGTCTGTCGAACGCCCCATATCGATGCTCTTGCACGCTCCGGCACAGTGTTTCAACGAGCGTATTGCCAGGGCACGTGGTGCGCCCCATCCCGCCAGTCTTTTATGCACAGTCGTTACCAAAACGGGACCGGCGTTAACTTAGGAGCGAACTTTCAAAATCAGGGTTTTTACTCTGCACGCGTTGGTAAAATTTATCACATGCGAGTCCCGGGCGATATTATTGCCGGCACCAATGGTTTGGATCTCAAATCGACATGGACAGAACGATATAATTCCGCTGGACAGGAAGCTCATTCGCCAGGTGATTACGCTTGCCTGAATTTAGACATCTTTACTGATGAATTGGCAAATCGACAATCTACCAAAATGCCACATCGTCCCTTCGTTACCGTAATGCTCGATGGTGACGGTGCCGACCAACCGGACGCAAAATCTGCGGCAAAGGCAATTGAAATTATCAACGAAAAATCATCCAGCAACACTCCGTTTTTTCTCGCCGTCGGCTTGGTTCGCCCGCATTATCCGATGGTCGCTCCTAAAAAGTATTTTGATCTTTATCCATGGCAGTCCATTAAACCCCCTATTCAAATCCCCAATGACCTCGCTGACATTCCTCCAATCGGCCGGGCAAAATCAACCTCTCAAAAATCTGGAATTGCGGATTTCCCGGACAACCAAAAACGCATGTGGGCCGGGTATTATGCCTCCGTGACCTTCATGGATGATCAAGTTGGAAAGATCATTTCGGAGATTGATCGTCTTGGAATTCGTGATTCGACAGCTATCGTATTTACCAGTGACCATGGTTATCACTTGGGCGAACACGATTTCTGGCTAAAATCAAACTTACATGAAGAGGTCACGCGTGTTCCCTTAATAATCGATGCCCCCGGCTACCGACCCGGTGTCACTTCTTCACCGGTAGAACTGGTTGACCTCTACCCTACCCTCTCATCACTTGCTGCAATTAAGACACCAGCCGTGGTTGAAGGATCCGACCTCACCCCAATCCTAGAAAACCCAAACTATCGAGTACGGGAAACAGCCCTGTCAATCAACAATGGCTATGCCCTCCGCGGTGACGCCTGGACATACATTCGCTACACCGACGGTGCTGAAGAATTCTACGACATGAATTCGGATCCGAATCAATTTCAAAATCTTGTGAATGATCCCAAAGCAAAAGACGGACTAGCAGAGGCAAGAGCAGCCTTGAACACTCGCATCCAACGGTCTGCCTTGTCACTCAAACAAAAGAAAAAGAAAAAATCGACAAACTAGACATGTGTCGAATACCTGCAAACAGCCCTGGGCCTGGTTGGTCATAAATAAATCCGCCGCGTTTTCAGAGTAAAGGCCAATTCAATCCACTCTGCTCAATCGGCAAACGGAACACCCATTAAGCGCCGGGGTACAACTCGTAGTCCACTTCTTGGAAATCGGCCACTTCCGGAATCCAATGCTCCTCGACAAACTGAGTATGCGCTGGATGTAGGTTGTAAAATTCGTAGTCCTTTTGAGATTCAAATTCCATCGAAAACCCAAACCGGTGGTGGCACTTCGTACTGGTTTGTCTTAAACGTTCGAATTTTTGCACACTCTCAATCGTGCTAAGAATCAAAGCTGATTCCAGAAATTCAGTTTCTTCCTGCGAGCCAAAATCATGTTTCAACGTAAACATCACGGTATGCCTAATCATTTCGATCACTCACTTTCCTAAACAACCGACACCAAAAAACACCAATCAACGACTCATATTTGAGAGATCGCAACACAGTTCGTCTATTTCCCTGGAATGGTCGGCGACAATGCCTAACCTGGAAAGATAATGTTTCACCGATTTAAATGAACTTCTATCCAAATCGAATCCAGTGTTCCAGCGTGTCATCTGAAACCACTCTCTCACTGCATCCAGGTCGATGTTGTATCTCCTCGCAATCGTTTCACATGCATCCGGAGAATGCATTAAATGACTGCAAGAAGAATTTAGAATTTCTAACATTGAGCGCAGCTCAGCCGATCTGTTTTGCACCATTTCTTCGGTCGCACAAATTACAAACGCCGGCCAATCTGCGGCTCGGTCAGCAAGCCATCTAAATTCACCGGACCGCACCAACGGTGACGTTGTAAACCGCTCCCAAAAGAACACGTCCGCATCGTTTTTTTCGAGAGCTGACCTTGCCCCTTTGAGACTGCCCACTTCAACAAATCTCATGGACTCAGTGGACCAGTCACGCTCTGCAGCATCTACGATTGACATGATGTGCGAACCCGATCCGGGTCGACTAATTGCGTATCGTAAATCCTTAATTTGATCAGCCAGAGTAATCTCACTCTTCGCCGAAACATGAATCCCCCACAGGAGCGGGGAGTCGACATAAGCTTTGACGATCCGGCCGCCAACCCCATTCAGGAGCGCAGCAACGCACCCTTCGGTAAGAACGACGGCTACGTCACACGCACCTTGGTTTAACCGCTGAGACATTTCTCCGGTACCACCATGGACTTCGTCGAAACTTACATGCAGGCCACGATCTTCGAATTGACCTAATTCAATCGCCAGATGCCACGGCAAGTTAAAATGCTCCGGCACACCGGCAACGACGATAGAATCGCCTTCAGTTTGGTTTCGAGAGTTATCAATTGACATGCCGCTCGCCCATCAAATTCACTCGGTCTCAACACGATGTTTCATTACATTTGCATCGCGAATTGTTTTCGCGTTAACGAATGAATTCATTAACGCGTTGCCATCGCTCTTTGTAATTGCCAATTCAAGTTCCTTCAAATTGGACTGGAATTTCTGTAAAACGTCTAATATTGCGTCCTTGTTTTCCAGACAAATATCCCGCCACATAACCGGGTCACTCGACGCGATTCTTGAGAAATCACGAAACCCGCCCGCCGCAAATTGAAATATTTGCTCCACATAATCAGTTTCGGCGATCGTGTCGACGATACTGTAGGCTAAAACGTGTGGCAAATGGCTGGTCGCCGCCAAAACTAGATCGTGTTGCTCAATTCCAAGCTTCTTTACCTGGGCACCGGTCGCTTCCCACATCTGGGATACCGCAGCGATGGCGTTTGGGTCGGTTGTTTGAACTGGCGTTAAAATAACTTTATGTGCAGCAAATAAATCCACGAGAGAGGATTCGACCCCACTTTTTTCCCGTCCAGCGATCGGGTGGGCCGGTACAAATCTAGGCGGCATCCCGTCAAACACGCGACTCGCTGCGGCGACAACACTTGCCTTGCAACTTCCTACATCGGTTAACACAACGTCATCAGCAAGATCCTTTGAAATCGATTGAAGGACCGACTCCATTGCAAGCATCGGTACGGCCAAAACGACCATATCAGCGTCGACTACAGCTTCCGATGGGTCGACTGTAAATTGGTCGATAACCTTTAACTCAACGGCGTATTGCAGCCGTTCAACATTAGTGTCGCAACCGACAATCAATTCGCAGTGACCAGCACGCTTCAATGCCAACGCAAGCGAGCCACCAATTAGGCCGACTCCGAAAATTGCGAGCTTTTTAATCATTCAGTGGATTCCACGATTTCTTACCTGATGGTTCGCTTTCGGATTCGGAATTGAATGCCGAATAAAAGAACCATTAAAATAATCAGGTCGCACCCTCGAAAGACAGCGATAGCGCGACCCAATTGGAGTTCAGGAATTTTTGGATTGGCAACGCCCTAGTTTTCTCGATCAAATTGGGTTTGCCGCATCACTTCCACAGGAAGCGCCTCGTACCTGATTGGCTTATCAGCATCCGGGTTCTCATCCACATCGGCTTCTGCCGGTTCGTCCGTTTCAGTATCAGGTGCGGTTTCTGAACCACCGCCAACACTCGCGCCGGCAACAGATGGCTTTTTGCCGCCCCTTTTGATTCTTAAACGAGCATAAAGCATCGCCATGTTTTCTTTTAATTCTTCATCAGACATCGCCATGATTTCGTCATAAGTGAATGCCACTTCATCCGGCGACGACTCAATTAACTGAGTGACCTCCTTGGTTGGTGGTTTTTCCTCCTCGCACCCTACTACCGATAACACCAACAAGCCTAAAAGAAGAAATCTAAAATTCATTACAACGCCCTAGTTAAACGCACTTGATATGGATATTTTGACCGCTCGACAGCTCTCCGGCACCAAACGCTAAGGCCGGTTTACACCAATGCTACCAAGACTCTTGGTCGCACAGATTACCATATCCCCCACACCAATCCAATGGATTGAATTCGCACCCGTAAGAGCGCAATGGCCTCTAAAACCTGCCACTTGGATAATCATCGGAGTTTCTGTAAGCTCCAATTCCATCCAGCATCAGATTCCTTTCTAAACCATTCTTGGAGCCACAAAACTCGAATGGCGACTGGAATTTTTCTTATGCCGACTCCTAAATTGCGTTGGAATTGTCTAATTCCTGCGAGGACCAATTTCCTAGTTTTATCGCATTTTCGAACAGCGACTTGTGACACTCATGCCAGCTTTTGCCTCACCAATTTCCGTCATCATTTGAGACGGACCCAAAAACAACGAGGTTGATAGGAGCCGCTAAAGCTTCGATTTAAGGCTTGGATTTTAGAAATAAACCTTGTTTGGTCCCCGCAGACCATCATTCTTCCAAGTCAGCAATTCGCACCCCGTTAAAAGCATCCTTGGAATTAGAGACATTGATTTGAGTGTCCCATCCCACACACTCATGAAAACCCAAGCGATGCCCCCAAAATGATAAATGTCGGTAAATACGTATATATCAATGTAAAACCGCCCCGAAGGCCTCTCGAATCCTAAAAAACCGACAAAAAATTGGAAGTGACATTGTGATTAAACAAGTGTTTAATACAGTTGTTTGGAAAAGCAAATCATCAGACTCTTCGAAATCGTCACATCCTCCCATGCTGGAGGAACCACAACTGAAACCAAGATTCTCTGCAAATGCCCACGATCCATCAAAATTCAACCTCAGGCGACTCGACCCGAGAACGCATCTTGATGGAAGCGGGACCAATCTTTGCCGGTAAAGGATTCAGGGCAACTACTGTTCGTGAAATATGTGAACAAGCGAATGTGAATGTTGCGAGTATCAACTATTATTTTGGGGATAAACGCCAACTCTACCACCAGACCGTTGTACTGGCGCGAGAAATGCGAGTGGAACAGGTTCCCGAGCCGAAATGGAGTTCTACGACCGACCCTGAAGAAAAGTTGCTGGATTTTATCACGCTAATTCTTCGTCGTTTGGTGGCAATGCAGACGGAACCGTGGCAGGTTCGTTTACTGATGCGCGAAATTCTCGAACCCACAGAAACGTGTAAGCACCTTGTCGAAGAATATTTCCGCCCGTTCTTTAACACGCTTTGCGGAATCATTGATGACCTCGTTGGGTATCGCCTGCCAGAACACACCCGAAACAAAATTGGTTTTAGCATTATTGGCCAATGTCTTTACTACCGCTTTTCAGCAGAAATGACTCGGTTAATGATCGAACAGCAAGACTACGTCGATCAGTACGATCTCGACAATTTAGCTCAACACGTTTATTTGTTTTCTCTAGGCGGCCTTAAACATTACCAATCGGTCGATGAGTCAACGTTAAAGAGCACTAGCACAACAGACCAATAATCCGCGTTACCTCCAACTGGATCGCCCAAACCAAAATACGTTTTTCCGAAACCGCTACAACACCATGTCAAACTCAACAGCCACTAACGCAACAACTCAAACGCCTTCGAACTCGAACACAGATAATGAGATTCGTTCCGCTAGTGCTATTCAAGCATCTGCCCCCCCTTATGGCAGTCTACAGCAAGATTCCATGCCTGAAAAGAAAACCAAGATGAACGAAGTATTCAAATACATTGTCTCCATTGTCATTCTTTCTTTTGGAGTCGGAGTTATCGCATTCGTGATGGCAAACAAGGCCGGGGTGCCCGAAGCAAAGCTTCAATCTGTGGCCCAGAAGATCAAAGTTGAAAAAGCTCAACCGTTTTTTGGCGATCTAACTCGTGAAATTTCCGGCACAGTCGTACCTTTTCGTGAAATCAAAATTGCAGCTCAAGTGAGTGGCGTCGTCACCAAGAAATGGCCCATCCTCGAAGCTGGTACGAAAGTTAATGATGGGGATCCGCTTATCGAAATTGACCCCCAATTATATGAGATTCAATTAAACACTGCCAAACAAGAATTGCAACAAGCGACCGACCAAGTCGCTGAGATCGAAAATGAGATTCAAGGAGCCGAAAACCTCAGACAAAATACGATGAGAGAAATCAGTCTGGTTAACGAAGAATACAAACGAATTCAAATCGTCGGCACCAAGTCAGAGAAAACTCAGGCGGAACGATCAAGACTGGTAGCCGAAAATTCGTTGACCAATTTGGAAAACAACCTCGCAAATTTAAGAGCGCGAAGAGCGCGCATGGTGACCTCCAGAAAAGTTGCCGAACAAAAGTTAAAAAAGGCGGAACTGGACAAAGAGCGTACCGAGATCATTGCCCCCATCGAGGCGGTAGTCGTACGTGAGATGGTCCAGGAAGGAGATTACGTTCGTGCAGGTGATCCGCTACTCATCCTCGAGGACACCGAAAAAGCAGAAATCATTACAAACCTCACACCAACCGACCTTGTTTGGCTTAAAACGAATTCCCCCAACCCGACCTCGGAAGCTGGATCCAATAGCGTAAGCAATAGCTTTGGCCTCCCCCAAACAGAGGTTAGAATTACCGATCCCGATCTAATCCAACTAGCAAAATCGGATGATGTCACGGACATTTCGCACTGGAAAGGGCAGCTGATTAGCATCAACGGAAGCGGCCAGGACGAATCAACCAGGACCACTCCATGTCGCATCTTAGTCGATAATCCAATTTACGATCTGGACGAAAAAGATCCCAACTCACCTAAGTTCCCGCTGGCTCGAGGAATGTATGTGAAATTGAAAATGGTAATCCCCGTTAGCGCCAGCGCTGGCGAAGGCGGTTATTACATTGTTCCGGCAAAAGCCTTAAGCGACACTGGAGAGTTTCTTTGGGCCGTCGAAGGCTCCGACTCAGACAACCCAGCCGAACAACAAAAACTCCATCAAATCAAAGTGGAGGTGGTCGACCGGAATGGCGGTGGTGAATATGCCGTTATTAGAAAAACGGCGGAGCTCAAAGAGGATTTCAACATCATCGTTGGTCCCTTCGATGAAGCCCGGGCGACCGGGAGGGCAAACCTTGCGAAGGAAAAAAACAGCAAGTTGCCGATTTTCAAATACGACAATCAGCCATCGAAAAACTAGGCATCCGCAGGCGAAGTAGTTAACTACTGGCTTCTCCTACGGGTCAGGCGAACTAATCTCAAGCGACGTAATCATAAGCACTGAATAGAACCTTTTCAACAAATTTGGTAATTGAATGAAATCCGTAATACGCTGGGCAATCAAAAATTCGCCCGCTATGAACACGCTTTTAATTGTCTCAATGATCATCGGCGCTTGCAGCATGGTTGTCATGCGTCGGGAAGTATTTCCCAACTTTGCGTTAGAAATTGTGTTGGTCAGCGTACCTTTCCCCGGTGCCACTCCGGAAGAGACCGAAATCGGCATTTGCCAGAAAATCGAATCGGCGGTGGCTAATCTTGACGGGGTCAAAAAAATGACCTCCGTGGGAATGGAAAGTTTTGGTTATGTAATTCTTGAACTCAACAACAACGTGGCTGACGTTCAAAAAGTGCTCAATGACGTTCGGTCCTCAATCGATCAAATTTCCACCTTTCCTCCGAATGCGGAGGACCCGGAAGTCAAACAGATTATCTTTCGAGCGCCAGCGATTTCACTGGGAATTCTTGCGCCCCAACGAAACCAAGAGTCAACTCTCGCACAGAAAAAAGAACTACGGGACATCGCGGAACGGGTGCGTGCTGACTTGCTGGAGCAGCGTGCAGTCCCATCAACCAATCCGTTTCGAAAAATGCTTTCCTTTCTTTACCAACCGAAAGGTCCAGCAATCTCAAGCGCCGAGATTGTAGCCGCACAACCTTTTGAGATTTCGGTTGAGGTCTCGGAAGATAATCTCCGGAAATACGGACTGAGCCTCGAACAAATCGCACAAATCATTCGCCAGCAAAATTCTGACATGCCCGGCGGCACGATGGAAACTGAACGCCAAAAATTAATTCTCCGCAGTGAGAAAAGAAAAGAATTGGGCGAGGAAATCGGGAAGCTACCGATCATGTCCAATGGCGGAAATGGTATTCCTATCGCCGTCGGTGATGTAGCTGAAGTGATTGATGGTTTCGCAGAAACTTCTTCCATGCATTCGATTAACGGACGGGACGCGCTCGTCATTCGAGTCTCAAAAACAAATGAGGAAGATCTTTTTACGATCGTTGAAGCCGTAAAGGCCTATGCCGCCAAAGCGGAAAATGATGAGGCCTTTAGCAAAGGTGGGTACCAAATTAGACAATGGGGAGACGTCTCGGTTGACGTTCGCGATCGCATCGAAATGTTGAGTGCCAATGGAATCATGGGACTCGTTGCCGTCTTCGTGGTGTTGGCTATCTTTCTCGACCTACGTCTGGCTTTTTGGGTCGCGATGGGCATCCCGGCGTCGATTTTAGCAGCAGGCTTTATTCTTTTGATTACCGGACAAACACTGAACATGCTCTCCATGTTCGCTTTTCTCATGGCATTAGGAATCGTTGTGGATGACGCGATCGTAATCGGTGAAAACATTTATGCCAAACGCGAGGAGGGTTTCGACTTTGTCAATGCCGCCGTCTATGGAACGGCTGAAGTATTGCCCGCCGTCTGTGCCTCTGTCGGTACGACAATCATCGCATTTCTTCCACTGATGTATGTTACCGGAGTGATGGGTAAATTTATCGAAATTATGCCGGTCGCGGTAATCGCCATGCTGGTGATCTCACTGATTGAAAGCACTTTCATTCTTCCCGCTCACCTGTCCCATGACAAAAATTTGTTCATGCGTGCCACGGGTGTGATTTTTTATGTCTTCAAACCACTGATGCGAGTCTTTGAAAAAATCAACCATTTTGCAAGCCGGTTGATGGATCTTACGATTGATTATTTTTACGAACCCCTCCTTAAATGGTCGCTTCACCACAAGTCAATTGTGATTTCTACAGTGCTTACCTCTTTTATGTGTGCGGTCGCATTGGTCCTATACGGACTTGTCCCGTATTCCGTGATGCCAAAAATGGATGGAAGAGACATTAGCGCGACAATCGTCTTCCCCAATGGAACTCAGGAACAGTTCGCTTCCGACGCAGTCGATGTTCTTTCCAATGCCTTCAAAGAAGTAGACGCGGACATTCGAGCCGACTTGGCAAAGTGGGGGGTCCAAGTTGACCCCGACTACAGTGTCCACACCAACATCTACCGACGCGTAGGTGAAGTCGGAAACGGCAATCTCGGTCCAATGGGAGTAACCAATGGGAGTCACGTCGGAAGTGTCGAGGTCCAGTTAATCAACGCAGAGCTAAGGAACTTCCCCGAGCTAACCAAACTCCCCGATAGTAAAGCTAAAGAGCTTACCAGTGAAAATATCAATGGTCGCTGGCGAGATAAGATCTCCGAATTGGATGAAATTTCCGGATACGATGCGCTTAAATTCGGCATGCAATCCATGGGACCCGGTGGCGCTGCCATCGAGTTCAAGATTCTTTCCGATAAAAAAGGAGTCCCATATCTCGACGAAGCGATCCAGGAATGCAAAAAATATCTCGCTACGAAGAGAGGCGTAAAAGATATTGAGGATGATAGTCGTCCTGGTAAACGTGAGGTCATGCTTAGCCTAAATGAATTGGGCCAAAACCTTGGACTCGACGAAGCGGCACTTTCATCTACCATTCGTTCCGGATACTTCGGAGCCGAGGTTATGCGACTCCAACGTGGCCGACACGAAGTCAAGCTGATGGTTCGGTATCCGTATGAAGATCGCAAAAGCATGAGCGGCTTCGAGCAGATTCGTATCCGTGATAATCAAGGAGTCGAGAGACCGCTGATCGAAGTTGCAAATATCGAGGTTCAGCAATCAGCGTCTGAAATCAACCGCTTGGACCAGAAACGAAGCGTTACCGTTTCAGCCGATGTGGATTCCACCGAAGGTAATTCTTACGAAATCATTTCAGAGATGCAGCGCTCCATGATTCCAGGACTGATAGAGAAGTTTAGAGCAGAGAATAAGGGAGAAATTTCCTTCAACTGGGAGGGCGAGCAAGCTCAGAATCAAGAGTCGATTACCAGTATGTTCACTGGATTTGGAATCGCCCTGCTATGTATGTTCGTGCTTCTGACTTTGCAATTCCGGTCGTATGTCCAACCCGCCATCATTCTCGCAATCATCCCATTCGGTTGGCTCGGTGCCATTATTGGACACTATTTCGTCGATATTAACCTAAGTTTGTTCAGCTTTTTCGGGCTCATCGCCTTAACCGGTGTGGTGGTCAATGACTCCATCGTCTTAGTCGACTTCATTAATAGAAAACTTCGGTCCGGAGTGAAATTAGAAGACGCACTCTTGAGTGCAGGTCGCCGACGGTTCCGACCGATCATGCTAACCTCGATGACCACCATTGCCGGCCTAACGCCGATTCTTTGGGAGACCTCAATGCAAGCTCAGGTCTTGATTCCAATGGCGACTAGTATCATTTATGGACTTCTGACTGGAACGCTGCTGATTCTTATCCTCGTTCCAATTTTCTATCACATCTACGGAACCATTTTATTGAAAATGGGATTCGAACTGTATCAGACCGATAAGGAATTTGAAGATTTAGTCCCCGCTGAAAGTGAAGCAAATAATGGGTCCGATTCTTCACCGACACCGAGTCCAACGGGTGAACTGTCGCCCGTTTAAGAGAGCAGCAGGAGAGGCGAGAGTGATTTCCCCTCCCTTTGAAGAACTCAGTGAATCAAAAACGTTTAGTAACCTAAGCGTTTTTCTATATCTTTCGCGCGTTGGTCGACTCCAGCACTTTCTCCGAACTTCGCTGTCCAAAAATTTGATTTGGATTCACTCGTTTCTTCGCTAGTTAAATCGAGCTCATTGCCGGATTTTTCAACTAAATCAGATTCTCCAAATAGAGGCGACGACCAATTTTTGGTCATACAACCAACACTGGCAATAATTAAACAAAAAAAACAAGCCATCGTGAAAAAACGCATAATGATCCCTCATATGTATTCGATTTTTCATATCGGAAAACCGCACTTGACCCATCCTCGGCCGAGGGGACTATTCCAGAATAGACTCGTGGTGTCCAGCCTGCTTTTGGCCGACTCAAATACTTAAGCGAATTAACAAATAAGGCATTTTTCTAAGAACTTAGTTGCAAGCACTTTCACAGACGTGGTACAGTCTAATTTTTCACGACCCTCTTCGGCTAAGATGCTGAATTACACAAGGTTTGATCATGAAATCTCAGCGCCGCTTGTTCCTATCGGTTGCGCTAACGCTGTTGTGCTTAACTGCCACCGCCGACGAACGCCCTAACTTTCTATTCATCATTGCGGACGATGCTTCCCGTGACAGCATGGGAGCCTATGGCAGCACCTATGTTGAAACTCCCAACTTTGACCGGATCGCAAAAGAGGGTGTGCTTTTCACTCAAGCCTATAATTGCAATCCTAAATGCGCCCCGGCCAGAGCCTGCCTCTTAACGGGCCGTTACTCGTGGCAATTGAAAGAAGCCTGTAACCACAATCCATTCCTTTCAGACGAATGGGCGTTTTACCCATTCCTCTTTGAAGACGCTGGCTATTTCGTAGGGTTCACTGGCAAGGGATGGGGCCCGGGAATCTATCGCGGAATTGACGGCGGCCCCACTAAATTCAAACAACTGAATCCCGCTGGCCACCCCTTCAATGAAAAAACGAGTCGCCCACCCTACAAGGGAATTAGCAACGTTGACTATGCCGCCAATTTCAAAGACTTCCTTACCCGCCGTCCTGAAAAGAAACCTTTCTGTTTTTGGCTGGGTACCAAAGAACCACATCGAGGCTACGGCAAGAACAATTGGAAACTCGATGGTCGTGATCTATCCAAAGTTCAAGTTCCCGCTTATTACCCGGACAATCAGACGATTCGAGGTGATTTAGCGGATTACGCTATCGAAGTTGAATGGTACGATCGACACATCGGTCTCGCCCTGCAACACCTCGAACAGAGTAACCTACTCGACAATACAGTAATTATTGCCACGTCTGATCATGGGATGCCATTCCCTCGCGTCAAAGGACAGATTTATGACGACGGTTTTCACGTGCCTCTGGCCGTCAGGTGGGGTGCGAAAATCAAACCACAAAGAACAGTCACAGATTTTGTTTCATTTCCCGATGTGGCCCCAACTCTATTGGACATCGCCGGGATTCCAATTCACCCTCAAATGACCGGCACGAGTTTCAAAGCGCAGTTGATTGCCGCGGAGTCCGGTCGGATTGATGCTAATCGAGACCATGCCCTGCTAGGAAAAGAAAGACACGATATTGGTCGTACAGATGGCGATCGACTTTCAGTTTCCTATCCCTCACGGGCAATACGCACCGACGACTATCTGTACGTCCATAACTTCAAACCCAATCGTTGGCCGGGTTGTGATCCGCAATACGGTTTATTGAACTGCGATTCCTCCCCTACCAAGACCTATCTCGAGTCGATTCTAAAATCAGACCCCGAATACCGTTTCTACGAAATGAGTTTTGGGAAACGCCCACAGGAAGAGTTATTTCACATCGCCAGCGACCCGGATTGTATTGATAATCTCGCAAATCATCCCGAACTGCAGCAAACCAAGACTCGTTTATGGACGCAATTAAAACGAGAATTGACATCTCAAAAAGATCCACGAATTCTTGGTGACGGCGACATTTTCGATTTTTACCCTAATTGCCGAATTGAAAGGCAACAGGATCTTTACCGCAAGCCCGACTACAATCCAGTCGAGATATTTAACTCCAAATACGGTGCAGATAAAAAGTAAATTATCGGTAGTCAATTTTTAACTCATTTTTACCGACAGCCGGCAGCCTTCACGCAATAACAATGCGGAACCCTTCTCTATGAAACCAGAACAAATCGCCACCAAACTAGACGCTCTGATTGTTGCCCCACACCCTGACGATGCCGAACTGGGAATGGGAGGTGCCATTCTCGGCATGCAAAATGCCGGACTGAACATTGGAATTCTTGACTTGACCAATGGAGAACCAACTCCATTTGGTTCCCCTGAGATTCGGATTCAGGAAACGGAGGCAGCAAGTAAAGTCCTTGGAATTCGTTGGCGCCACAATTTAGGATTACCCAATCGCAGCTTGGAACCAACGCTTAACGCTCGGGAAAAATTGGCGAGCATATTCCGACTGACTCAACCTCGCTGGATTTTCGCCCCTTATTGGCACGACGCTCATCCAGACCACCTCGCGGCAACCCAGTTGGTTGACGCTGCCAGGTTTTGGTCAAAGCTATCGAAAACGGAAATGCCCGGTGAACCATTTCACCCCGAACGAATTTATAATTACTATTGCGTCCATCTTAAAATGCACGCCAATCCAAAATTCGTGTTAGACATCAGTCAAGACTGGGACAAAAAGCTTGAATCCATTGCCTGCTACCACAGCCAGTTTGTCCAAGGAAGAGAACATCTCGACCCCCAATTTCTCGACCAAATTCGGGACGAAGCGGCGTACTGGGGAAAATCGATTGGTGTTAAATATGGAGAGCCTTTCACTTCCCGTGAGCCACTCGGGATGACCAACTTTAGCTCCCTCGTTTAACCACGAGAATTAACGCAGCACGTAAAAAAAGCCACGGCAAAACCGCAGCTTTTATTAGTTCAATACATTTCAAAGGCGTAAAAACATTTCGCCTGCTGAATTACTTTACGTCGAAGCCCGATGCAATCAACTGTTTGCGTACTGCAGATCTCATCACGTCTCCCAAAGTAGATTCCCTCTCTCCTTTGGTTCCAGCAAGGCGTGCTTTTTCAGCTTCGACGTATTTCAACCGCGCCTTATTTTGTTTGGCAATTTCTTTTTGTATTTCAATTCGCTTATTTGCCATCTTCTTTATGTAGGCCAGTCGATCTTTCTTTGACATTTTTTGCATCGAATCCGGAAGACATTTTTCTTCCACATCAGCAAGAATGTTTTTATTGTTTTTGTAGGTGTCGACCAGATCGCGGCTCGCATTACTATAAAGTTTACCGGCCTTGGACACCGCTCTCGATACAGAGTTCGAACCAGCATTAAGATCCTGCGCTCGTTGATTTTTTGAATAATCGCCCCGCACATCGGCTTCTCCAAACCATAGATAGGTCCGGTTCAGATCACTGCTGAGCTGAATGATAATTGAGTCCTGCGGAGCGTCAATGTGGATTACTTTACGGTTTTGGTTAATGTTTAAATAATCTCCTCCACCACTCACTGCACCGTCCTGCCAAAACTGCTGGATCCCGGTTTCATTATCCCCACAGTGGATCGTATTCACCACCACTCCAGCCGCAACCGCACTAACGCACGCTTCTTTGTAAGCATCCGGACCCTGGTTAAATGGTTCATTCCCGGCAATGAAAATAGCTTTGTAGGAGTCTGCTCGATTTGACCAATCCAACACCTCAAGAGCGTCCTGGATTACCGCTCCACAATATTCGCTCCCACCGTGAGTCCTCAAACTGAAGAGCGCTTCGGAGACTTTATCGAGATCGTCGGTTAATCCACAAACCTGACGAATATAGTCTTCTTTTGCTGACAAACTATCATTTCCGTACTCAAAAACCGAAACACGAAACAAAGGGGTGCTTCCTGATTTCTCAGCCTTCGCAAATTCCTGAACAATATTCCATAACTGAGCTTTTGCTTGATTAATCAAACCATCCATCGAATTAGAAGTGTCCAGCAAAATAGCCACGTCCATAGCTGTGCGGTCTGACTTCTCGCCCGCCGGTTTCTCCATTTCACGTGGCTTAACCGTGATAGTTACATCTTGTGCATTTAAATAGGCCTGGCAAAGGCTCACGGTAAAAATTGCCACTAAAGTCAAAGCAATGGATTTGAGAAAATGTCGTCTCATCGGACTCTCCCTTGTTAAATCTTCATTCGTTATGTCAAACGACCTGTTTAGATTTTACGCATGAGAAATACGTTTATGAGCTTCTAAATAATGGCCCGTTACAATGCGGTTACACCCAGAAAATAACCCTCTAAAAACGTTGGTTATTTTCGTGACAGCAAAATGACATCAGACTAAAAATCCGAAAATCTGCGGTAACAAAGCCCGAAACGTCGAGTGGAGATTTGAACATTTTCGACGGCAGCTGATAACCATTTTCCAAATTACGAGCAAAACTTGCGCGTTCGAAATTGAAATTCATTTACTTGAGCACACTTGGGCATTAGTTTTCCATCGGCGAATTGTTAAACCAGCTCAAACATACAAAGTTTAACACGCAAACGGATCATCAATGGACTCGCTGGGCTGAGTAAACCACTGGGGACCGGCGTCTGTTAGATAGAAATGATCCTCGAGTCGAACTCCAAATTTATCAGGGATCACCAACATCGGTTCATTACTGAAAACCATCCCAGTCGCCATCTCGGTTCCCTCGCCACGTACTAAGTTGGGACCCTCGTGTATATCGAGACCGCAACCATGCCCCGTGCGATGAGGCAAACCGGGTAATTCATAGTCTGGGCCGAACCCGGACTCAACCAGAGACGCTCTTGCAGCAGAATCGGATTCCTCACACCCGACACCAATCCCGGCCGCCTCAAACGCCGCCAACTGCGCACGCTTTTCTGCCGCCCACGCAACACGGTGCTCATCACTTGGCTCACCGAAACAAAAGCTCCTCGTAATATCGGAGATGTACTCATGCAGTACACATCCGGTATCCATCAAAACCCAGTCACCCGGTTTTAAAACTTGGGGATCTTTAACCCCATGAGGGAATGACGTTGCGACCCCGAATAACACGATACAAAAATAAGACCCGGCTGGGGCACCGACTTTTCGATGGGCTTCATCAATGAAAGCTTCAACCTCGGTTGTCGTAATCCCCGGCTCCAAAATAGAAGCCGCCGATTTTAAAACCGCCAAAGTCATTTCATGGGCTCTCCGAATAATTGAGAGCTCGGCATCCGATTTAATGCTACGCAACGACTGGGTAATCGTTTGGCCGAGTTCAAATTTGAATTCTGGATTAGCGTTACACAACCCAGTCACCGTATAGAACGGTGTTGCTTCATCGACCAGGATCGTGCCACCGCTGATACCACGGCTGGTCATCGCTGAATGGAAACTTTCATAGGGACTTTCATGTTCGTGCCAACCAACAATTGGGGCTTCGAACAGCCAATAATCGCGCAGCGTATCGAGTTCAAAATTGGGCGCAATATAAAACAAATCTCCCTCTGCAGGAATTACGGCTGCCACCATACGCTCACTCGGACTCCAGCGCAGCCCGGTAAAATAAAACAAATTGGTACCGGCGTGTAGATAAATCGCCTGAACGCCCGAAGCCTTCAGCGATTCCTGCAACCTTTCAATTCTCGCTTGGAACTCAGGCTTGAGAATGGGAACGATTCCACTGGTCATATCGACCAGTTGATCCAACGCTTCCTGTCTAAGTTTTCCGCCTACACCTGCAGTCATCTGATCGCTCCCTAACAATAATTGAAGTCACTATCATAAGGCAAGGTGCGACCCGAAATCACCGGTCTACTCGAATTTTATATCATCCAGATAGAAGGTAAGGGGATCGCCCTGCCCTGCCAAGGAGAAATAAAAACCCGTTTTAATTCGTTGCAGATCTTGGCCTGACAGAATCATCGTATATTGTTGCCATTGATCGGTTAGCTTCACGACAATCTCTTTCTTCGCCGAATCGAAGAACGGCTGCTCCCTTCCAATCAAACCCACACCAAATTTCGACTCCTCGCCACCCTTCTCTCCTCGTGCCCAAAACGTTAGCTTCGAACCGCCCCTGAGGTCAAATCCGCCATCCTTTTCGCCCCAGTCGTTGGCTGGACTCTGCCACACCACACCGGCCCAGGCATCTCCACGGTCGTAGCTGATTTTTAGGCAGGAATCCCCTGCCTTGGGTTGCTCCGTGCAATCTGCCGCCAGCGTCAGTGAATCATGAGATCCCATGTAGCCAGAGGGAGTGTATTTGTCCTCGTGCATCTTTTCATCATACAGTGTAACGGGCAAAGCAACCTTGGTTGCCGGCTTCATCTTAATTGGACCGCGAACCCTAACAGGCAAGTTAGCAACCGCTCCCCCATTTTTTCCGTCATCCACATAAGCATAAATTCGATAAAGTCCGCCAGAGTCGGGCATACTGATTTCTGCACTGGTTTTGTCGGACTTCACAATGTTCTTTGCGTAGGTGGTTGGCGCCGCTTGGAAATCTCCACCCGTTACGTAATTAGAGGACTCATCAGTCATTACCCAAACCACGTTGATCGGATCTCCATCAACATCTGTCGCTTCCATTTCAAAATTGACTGTATCACCCAACTCGACTTCGTTATTTCCTTTGAGTTCAAACTTCGTGATTTCAGGACAGCGATTTCCAGGGACTTTCCCGGTCCAAAGCTCCATCATCGAATCGACGCTCGCAGTTCGATTTCCATTGGGCAGTAGCATTCCGAACCAGGTCGCCGTCGCTTCCTGCTTGAATCCCCATAGAAAGGCGTAAGAACCAAGGCAATTTTTGGAATCGGCTTTAAAACTCCGGTAGGATTTCGCGTAATGTTCAGCTTTATCTTTACTCGATGGCTCGAGGATTGCGTCAAGATTATTTTTGGCAACTTCCCAGGTACCGACAGGACCAAATTCGGTTACCACGTACGGTTTCTTAGACCCGGATTCCGCATAACGTTGACTCAAGGAAGGCCCGCCACCGTAGGAGTTGATGCCAATTACATCCACGCTGGGACAGAACTTATTGATTGCTTCTAATTTTCGACCACCGATTTCTGCAATTACTGTCATTACCGGATGCGCTGAATCAATTTTCTTGATCGAGCTCGCGAGGTACTCAATATGAGACCAGATCGCCGGATTTGCGCCCTCTCCTTCCATTTCATTTCCAACTCCCCACATGAGAACGGCCGGATGATCTTTGAGTTCTTTCACACATTCCATGACGACGTCGACTTGTTTCGCCATCGAATCGTAATCCTGATAATTCACGCCGTGACGTTCATGTCCAAGCCAAATTCCAACCGTCACCGAGAGGTTTTTCGCATGGGCTGCATCCAAATATTTCCGAGTGTCTTCATTGAAATGCCATGTTCGAAATGAATTCGCACCTGTCGCAGCCAGCTCTCCGATTGGGCCGTCGCATCCCACTCCATTGATGTAATAGGGCTCGCCACCTCGAAACAACTGCCAACCGGAATCCGTTTGCTTTATTTCTACCGAAATTGCGCCGGCATCCTGGGCTGCCGACAGGCGAGGCAAGAGTCCCAAAACGAACAAAACAGCAATTACCCAAGTTTTTGATTTCATATTCATTTAAAGTTCGCAGGTTTATTTGGTAAACGGAAATGTAATTTCAATTCGTTTAACAAACGAATCACGTGAAAACAAATGTCTCGACTCAGTATCGGTCAACGTAAGATGCGAGCGGGTCACCTCGCCGTCACGAGTAGCAACGGTCAGCTCGCGGGTGTTGCCATGGGTGTAAACGACTGGAACTTGGCAAAGAGTGAATGCGAATTGATCAAACGCCAAACCCAAATCGTTCCAATTACCATCCGCACTGAGGTACCGAAAGGCAGACTCGGTCGTGAGTAATTCTCCAACTCGCATTAAGGAAGGGTCGAATGAAACCACACCTTTGACGATTCTCAAGCCCAGTTCATAGAACCGAGCGAGGATATCCTCTTTTACCTGGCCAGTCATTCCCGGTTGCTGAGCACCGGCGTGTTTCGGGGTGTGTGAATAGGGATCTGTTGGAATTGCACCATACTGATCCGGTGTTTTCCCCACACCAATACCGCTGCAAATATTATCATAATGAACACCAAGGCGATCCAGTACGTTTTGCTCACGCTCGGAGCCATTTTGGGCAAGGCATTTTGCTTTTCCTAAATACCCGACAACCACCAGCCTCAACTTAGAAACCATGTGCCAATAAATTGATCCAAGCCCTTCGTAAGCGAAAAATGTACCGGAACGACCAGTGAAGGACTGGTGGTCAAATACTCGCTCAAAAATACCGAGAAGTGCAGGCCGCTGCGAGGAAACTAAATCACCCCATTCATATCGAAGATCCAGCAGACTTAAACGTTCGTTTAAAACCGATGCGTTTCGAATGTCCCCATTGAAGTGCACACTGCCAAGGCGATCCTTTTTGACAATCGACTCATCACCCACCTCCAGCAACTGACCGATTAAATTTGATTGCTGGACGTCCTTGTCTGGGATTTGATTTTTCTCAGTAAACGTCGGGAGATCTCGGTCAGGGTAAAGCATGTAACTGTTTTGGTCCGACCGATACATTTCACTACCGCGTAACGCGTCGAGCACCATCAGTGCATCCTCCGGTTTCAGCAACCCTGAGTTCAACACAGAAACCTGACCTTCAAGCATCTCAAACAAACGATTGACCGTGAGTGTGCCTTCTCCAAGTTCCAAAACATTGTATGAATGGTAAAGTCCATCAGAACGCTGATTTGACAAAATTGTGTCGTCAAGATAATGCAAGTACAAGGCGAACAACGCATTTAGATCATCTTTTCGAAACGGTGTCTTCTCCCCAGTAAATCCGTTTGCATAAATTCCTTCCCGATACTTATCGCCAAACGCGGCGAGTTCGTCCACAAAGCCACGGCGCGTCTTCGAATTCCAGCCACGAGCCAAATTCTTCGCATGAGAACTGAGAACGCTCATTTGGTTTCGCAACGCATTGGATACTTCCACAGACAGCACGAACGCTGGTGAGTCTAAGTTGGCTATCCAGTCTTGGAGAAAGCAAAGGTACTTTCGTAAATCACAAGCGGTCACCACTGACAAGCCGTTACCCACTAAAGCATTGTTTGCATCATTCCATTCGGGCCGTTGAGTATTTAACCAGATTCCTCCCCCGGGAACCAAATTAAACATCTTCGCCAGCGACGGAATCAAAAGCTTCTCAAGTAACGACGCATGGCTTATTTGACCGTCGCGCTGAAGCAATTTGCCGTCCTCGCCATTCAAGCCAACCCGCTCCGTGATTTCTCGATCGAGAGCCTCATCGAAAACAATGGTATCTCTGGGATCTACCAAGACATCCGAATATTGCTTGATGCGGTAAGGGACGTTCGCGAACGAGAAACACTCCTTAGTTAACAGAGCATCCATTTCCAAGGGAAAGTACTCTCGACATCGCGCTAACAGTCGCTGGAGATAGACGATTTGATGGTCACCCCAATAACCGATGTTTGACCATGGATCGCTTGGATCGAGCTTCTCCCACTCAAAACCATTTTTGGTTACGCGATAAGGGTTGTAGCCGTCCGCCGTCGAGGCATTCAAAAATCGAGAAACCATCTTAGGAGCAAACTCCGGGTACGAAACTGACAGCGCTTCCCAATTTTGAAATATATCTCGCCAGTTACCTTGATAGAACAGTTTCTCACGTCCATTTTCATCCAACACATCAATAGAAAATTCATTCCAAGGCCGCGTTGGATCACCGTGGCGGCGGCTGAATGTTAATGGCAGGTATTCATTAAAAATTCGCAACAAACACGGATCATCCTGTTCCAACACAAGTCGTTCCAGCTCTCGATTTTCAATCGAGTCAGTCAGGTGGTTCAAGAAGGCCAGATTCCGGTTGTAGACTTCTCGATTAGTCGCCTGGGCATGGGCGATAAAATCCTCTTTTGGAATCTGATATCCTGCAACAGGCAATCCACCCCGCATTATGTTGTAAAGAACATTGGACTGGTGACGGACCAATGCCCGCTGGTCAGCACCAGCCTGCAAACCATCCGAAGATGCAACATAACGCCTCAACTGTTCATCGCACGCCTCTACGTCTGCTTCAACCTGAACGTGGGAGCTCGATGATGACTGCCGCCACTGATTGAAATCAACCACATCCGCCTGATCTAAATCCAAATTTGCTATGATCTTCCATTGCTGCTCGTCACCCGCGGGAAGTTGCACATCGGCGATCTTTAAATAGGCTCCGCGAGAACCACGAATGTCGTTTTCCGAACGCACAGCATTACCAAGTCTGAATTCATCCACTTGTCGCGAACTCAACAATAATCCCGCTGCTTCTAAACCAATTGACCAGACCACGTTCGCTCGAAGCCCCTCATTCGGTTCGGCTCGGTCCGAGGGGATTGAACTGAGATAGTAAATTCCAAGATCTGTACCTCCCAATCTCTCAGACTTTTTATAAGCGTCACCGAGATTGCTAAAGCGCATTTGGAAAGTTGGATCGACAGCGGCTGGTAATATATTTTGGATGCCATCTAAAACAGTGCAGGACTGAGGCAAGACCGAATTATTGGAGAGACACGATTCTCTTACGAACCCAAATTTCTGGCTGAAACTCCAGGAATAGCGGTAGGTCAATTCAAGGTCGTGATTAATTTCCTCAAAAATGACCTTGCTACCGCTGACGTTTCGATAAAGTGAATTCGAAACTCTCGCGTCTGGATTCACGGGGCCCGCCATGGGAGACCAGTGCACGAGGTGGCCATCGGGACGTTGAACTCGGACGATCGTCAAAGAACCGGTACTCGATGCACCGTCTATAATTTTGTCTGCGCAGTAATACGGGAACAAGCTTTTACCTGAGTTTTTTCGTCCCGCAGTCAAAGCCCCCCGACTCGTGATGAACATCCAGTGGTCATAGGCGCTAACGATCGACAGGAAAAACTCGTTCATTTTTTGAACGTTGGAGATTCGAAAAAATTGCTCTCCACCTAAATCGCAGTAATCACCGGTTACGACTTGGGTTGTGGGCTGAATCATAGATTGCGTATTCAAAAGTGTTCTCGAGTCTCAGGTATAATTAAGTGTCTACGTTGGCTCAGACATCTAACAATTTGAGGAGCGCTAAACCGAGCAGCCAGACAGGGTTTTATCGGTAAATCCGGCCAATTTTCCGTTAGTTACACGATCTCTCTTTTTCTGCTTCCTAACGATGTGTTTTCGTATCATGTTTTCGGTATATTGAGCGGTTAGTTGTTTGCTTGGATCTGAAGAATTTGGATCGACTGATTTCGCGCCTTCCACTCGACAGACAATCCCTTTTAAACTCCTTGAAAAATAGCGGTTAACTGAGATCACCTACCAAGCAAATGCACCCCATTAAATCTAAAAAACCTTGGCTTGAAACCGTTTTCATAAATATACACGACATGTCCTCATAATTCGAGCCTTTAAGCTCAAAATGCACTAGAACAAACGCCGAAATTGACGTTATGGACCCAAAAAAGATAACTATTCAGGATATAGCGGATTGCGCGAACGTTTCTAAAAGTACTGTCTCCAGAGTTCTCAATAACACGACACCTGTGAATGACAAGAAACGAGCGGCGGTCTTGAAGGCCGTTAAGGACTTGGACTTCGAACCGAATTCGTTGGCCAGCGGACTCGCTGGAGGCAACTCCATGATCATCGGTATCCAGACCCAGAAAATCGGAAGTCCCTTTTCCGATTTGGTTACTCGGGGTGTGATCCATTGCCTGACCGACACCAGATACTCACCAATTTTGGTAGATGGCGTGTGGGATAAGGAAATCGAACTCAGAGGTATCGACACTCTTTTGAGAAGGCAGATCGACGGCCTGATCATCATTGGTGGAGACATCGAAAAAGAACAGCTCTTACACCTTGCAGCAAAAAAACCGTTGCTCTTGGTAGGAAGGGAAGTCGAGGGCCTGCAGGATCGTTGTCTCTATGTCGATAATTTCGACATCGGTTACCAGGCGACCAAATTTTTGATTGAACTTGGACATCGGCAAATTGTCCACATCACGGGAATCAAATCGCATCAAGATTCGGTCAGGCGACTCAATGGCTATCTCCACGCACTCGAAGAAGCCAAAATTCCGTATGACGCAGACCTCGTATACGAAGGCGCCTTCGATGGCCCCTCGGGAGTAAAGGCGATTGACACAGTCATCTCACGTGGCAAAAAATTCACCGCGGTTTTTGCCGCAAATGACATGTCGGCGTTCGGAGCAAGATTAGCACTTTACCGGCACGGCATCGATGTCCCCGATGAAGTTTCACTGATCGGAATTGATGACCAAACGGAAGCTCCTTACATGACGCCGCCAATGACAAGCGTAAGACAACCTGCATTCAAGATGGGAGTTGCAGCAGG
>JAALLA010000036.1 GCA_011087765.1 Pirellulaceae bacterium | reverse complement strand
GCGACCCATTCGTCCATCGTATCAAGGGACGATTAAAAGTTGGCGTTCGGGCAGTTGTCCGGTTAGCGTAGGATAAGACAAAACGAAAGAGCATTGACTTTGGTATGATGACCAGTGTCAGTGGTGACCACGACGGTGTTGGGCGCGGTCAGCAACATCGTAAGGCTGGAAATATGATTTTTAAATTTGGTTATTTATCTTTATTGGTTTGTGCCTTCGCTACCTTGGTTCTGTCGATGGGTTGCCGGGATGAGCCGACTCCGCGGGAACCGGCGGAACGTCCGGGGATCGATAAGCCAAAGCTTTCGGAGGAGCAACTTCGAATTCAAGGAATTACCAACTCTGAAACCGTAATTCAGGGGCTCTCAGGCAAGAAGAGCCTTCTGGCAACCAGTTTGAAGGATGCGGAGATAGATCTTACCGCGGTGATTCCCGGAGCGATCGAATATGTAGGTATCTCGGATCAGTCGCTTGAATCTCAGTTGTCTTTAGTGAAGGAGGCATCTGGGGATTCCCTTGCGACATTCGTGTCTTGGCCGATCAACCCCGAAAAGGAGTCGATTGAATTTAGCCAAGTATGGGCACCGTTGCTTAAAAACGGCCGTTTTGAAGATGCTCAGCTGGGAGTTCTCAAGGGCTCGTTTCTAGAGTCAGGTGTGTTCGAGATGGAGACAAAGTTTGAAGGTCGGATGCTGCGGAATGGTGCGCCGTTGGGAGTTCGTGCCTATCAGACTCTGGGTTGGCAGGAAGTGGCAGAAAACGATTGGAAACTTGTTTCTTGGAAACAGTCAAAATTCACTGTCATTACTTCTCCGGGGGCTCTTTTTGAAAATATAACTGCCGCTTCAATTCCTGATAGTGAAACATTGAGAGCGGTATCAAAGGCAACGCACGAGGACTTAATTGTTACTCGGTGCGGGGAGATGGAAATCGTCCGCTCTCTGGAGAACGGTAAGGTAGTCGAAGCTCAGTCTATCAAGGAAGCTCGAGACGAATTCAAAGGCTGTAATGACTGGGGATCGGTGGGACAGTATCCATCGGTCAGCGTCGTCGATTTCGATAACGATGGTTACGAGGATCTGTTTATGACAGATCGCTGGCAAGCGGTTCAGCTATTGCGCAATCAAGGGGATGAGACCTTTGTCGATGTGACGAAATCGGTTGGAATCGATGTGCCGGAAATGGCGACTTGCGGATATTTCTTTGATTTTGACAACGATGGCGATTCCGATTTGCTGATTGGGATGTCGATGGTTCCTAGTCAGTTTTTTGAAAATGTCGGTGGAAAATTTAAGCCGCATGATGCGATTAATGAAGTCCTTCGGGAGACTCGTTTTGTAAACGCGGTATCCGTGGCCGATTTGAATCGCGACGGGCTGGAGGATCTTTATCTGAGCACCTACGCTACCGGGACCGGGCCGATTGATGATTGGATTGGCTTCGTTACGCGGGAAAAGGAGCAGTTAAAAACCCGTTTGAAGATTCTTGGGAATGATAAGTTTGTTGATCGGGGGGGACCACCAAATATCTTGCTGATGAATCGTGGAGAGAGTTTTGAATGGGTGAAGATGGATGACGATTTAAAGCAGTACAGGAATTCTTATCAAACTTCGTGGAACGATTACGATAGCGATGGTGATTTAGATCTCTATATTTGTAACGATTTTGCGCCGGATGTTTTTCTTCGAAATGATACTGAGCGAGGCAGTTACCAACCAGAATTTACGGATGTCACTTCAGCGGTCATTCCTACGATGGACATGGGGTTTGGGATGGGGTGTTCGTGGGGTGATTATGATAACGATGGTGATTTAGACCTCTACGTTTCCAATATGTATTCAAAGGCTGGGAATCGGATTGTCGACCAGGTAGAAGGCGCTGATCCGCGTTTAAAAGTTGCGGCTCACGGAAACTTCCTGTTTGAAAATCAGGGGGGAGTTTTTAAGCAAGTTGCGGGTGATGGCCAAGGAGAGCAACATGTCGCTCGGGTTGGGTGGTCCTATGGTGGGCAATTTGCTGATTTTGATAACGATGGACATTTGGATATTTATGTGCCAAGCGGATGTTACTCGGCTCCCGAGGAAGTGAAAACCAAAATTGATTTGTGAAGTTGTCTTTGGCGCGAAGCAGTTCGCTTCGGAGAAGGTCGGGGACACGAGTATTCAAATGCGAAAGAGTGGGGGCCATTGGAAGAGATGCGAACCATTTATTTCGAATGGATTGAAGATCCGCAACCTGGCGAGCGGTACCTGAATAGTAATTCTTTGAGTGGTGGTGAAAGAAACCGTATCTTTTTTCGCCGCGATGGCAATTACAAAGACTACTCACTCGTTTCAGGTGCCGATTTTCGGGAAGACGGTCGTGGTTTTGTTCTTTTGGATTTCGACCGGGATGGGTGGATGGACCTTGGTGTGACCAGCCCGAATCATCCGAGATTTCGTTTGGTTCGTAATACGCTTGGAGATCGAGGAGTAAAGGCTGGGTATGTCGAGATTGAACTCGTGGGCGGGCAGACGACCGCCGTCGCCAGCGAGCAATGGAGTCCACGGGATGCCTACGGTGCTACCGTAGCTGTGTGGATAAACGGTGAAAAACAAAAACGAATGTTCCATTTGTCATGTGGAGAAGGATTGTCGGGCGTGAATGCTAAACGCATACACGTTGGAATGGGGGACGTGACGAAGATCGACATGCTAGAAGTCATTTGGCCTAGCGGTAAGAAAACGATCAGAGAAAATGTCATGTCCGGACAGCGCATCAGAATATATGAAAACCCCTCAGAAATTCTGGTTGATTAGAGTGATTGGGTGTGGGGCTTGCCCAGATGGCGGGTGTTTTGAGACAATATCTTTTGAGACAATGTCGAAGGGCTGATTAGCTCAAATCTCGATTTCCATTTTCTAACACAACTCAACTCCGTTAAAAAAAATGCGATTTACCAAGATGCACGGCGCTGGCAATGATTATGTTTACATCGACTGTTTCCAGAACCCCGTTCCAGCGAATCCAGCGGCATTGGCCGTTTCTGTATCCGACCGCCATAAAGGAATCGGCTCAGACGGTTTGATTTTGATTTGTCCATCTGAAAAAGCAGATGCGCAGATGCGGATGTTCAACGCTGACGGGAGTGAATCCGCGATGTGTGGGAATGGAATCCGCTGCGTCGCCAAATATGTATTTGATCATGGAATATGTCAGAAAAGCCGAATGGCAATCGAAACAGGTGCTGGAATCTTGGCATTGGATGTGGAGCAAGAAAACGGTAAAGTTCAGCGTGTTCGTGTAGATATGGGGGAGCCCATTCTGCTAGCGGAGGATATACCGACTACACTTGCCGGGAATCCGGAAGTTAATCATCATGTGATTAACGTCCCTTTGTCAGTCGGCGGACACGAATTTGCTGTCAATTGTGTTTCGATGGGCAATCCTCATTGTGTTATTTTTGTTGACAAAGCGACCGACGATTTAGTTTTAAAAATTGGATCGCGTATTGAAAATGACGAGAGGTTTCCTCAAAGAGTAAACGTCGAATTTGTCGAAATCATATCGCCAACGGAGGTCCGTCAGCGAACTTGGGAGCGAGGTTCGGGGGAGACCATGGCTTGCGGGACAGGTGCCAGTGCCGTCTGTGTGGCGGGGGTTTTGTCAGGAAAGACGGAACGAAAAATAACCAATCACCTACTCGGTGGGACGCTATTAATCGAGTGGGATGAGTCGACGAATCATGTGTTTAAAACAGGTCCGGCGACAGAAGTATTTAGCGGCGTTTGGGACGATTGAAAAAATTGTCGAGGGGTGTTCTGGTCCAATTTTTTTTGACGGGTGTGATTCGGTTTAGGGCAGTTAGCCTCGATTAATGAGATAACGGATTTGTTGGGGACGAACGAATTTGTTAGTTGCCTTTTTTTAATTTTGTGATTAGTAAGGATGCTAAAGCGACGTGTCAGACGCAAAGTTAAGTCAAAGAATCACAGGTCATTTAAACGCGCTTTTGATGCCGCGGGCGCTCGACCTCATTAACTTTCGAATTCGTTACTACGATCGAACGGTTGATCCCGCTCGTTCTGAGTACAACGAACATGTCATTTTTTCTTTTTGGCATGAGTATATTGTTGTCATCCTTCCTCGTTGGGGGCATACGCCATTAACAGTTCTTTGTTCGCAGCATCGAGATGGCGAGTTGGTGAATCAAACGGCTGAGTCTTTAGGCTTGAATATTGTTCGGGGCAGTACCAGTCGCGGCGGCGCGGCCGCGATTCGAGCGATGAAAACGAACTCAAAGTTTTCCAGTATTGCGATGACGCCGGACGGACCTCGCGGGCCAAGACGCGAGATGGCAATGGGTCCTGTGTACCTCGCTTCGTTGCTCGGTTTGCCTTTGGTGCCCGTTGGGATTGGGATTAGCAATCCGTATCGTTTGTCGACTTGGGATAAGTTCGCGATTCCACGGCCTCTGTCCAAAGTGCGTGTGATTTTCGGTCCAAAGATTCGTATTCCGAGGAAAGTCGACAAGGAAACATTGGCCGCTTTTCGGGTTGGTGCCCAGGGGTTGATGAATGATCTTACCGATGAGGCTCAGCATTGGGCGGACTCAAAGCAGAAGATGGTTGGAGAGCAACGGTTCACACGAGATCGGCGATCCAATCGAATTGTGTTTGAGAGTCCCTGTGTTCCCTCTGCCAAGTTAAAGATCGTCAGAGCGCCGCTGCTCCAAACAGGTCTCGAGGATCAAGGTTCCAATCGACGTGTCGGTTGAAATTATTCAAGGCGTTTACTGCCGCCCGTCTTTTGTTTCCCAGGTCCAGGTGTCTCTTGCACGAGTATTGAGCCAGTATTGACGCATTTGCATTTTTATTTGGTCACCCGCGATTAATTTGGATTCACGGGTTCCGTTCCAGCGATCGGATGCTCGTGAGACTTCAATTGGCAATCCTCTCGATTTGTTGAATTTTTGTTGAACAGCCATTGCCACTGCGAATTCAAACCTTGCCTGGGGGTAAACAGGTACTGACAAAGTTTGGTTTGACCATTGTCCAAAGTTGTTCCAAGGCTCATTGCCTTCCAGCGGGCTTTCGAGTTGAGCGCGACTGCATCGGGGGGCATAAACCTGCCACGCGGGCCAATGGTCGCAAATTCCCCACGGTTGAGTCAGGGGGAATATGACGACGCCTAAGGTGATCAAGTAGCCAAGAGAATCCATTAGAGGGGGGCTTTCAACTGGTTTGGATTTCAGGTTGGGTTGTCGATGAAAAATCCAAACGATTTGAAAGATGAAAAATAGATTCCAGATTAAAACCCCAAGGCCACTCACGTCCTGAAATAACAGCACTAGCAAAACTGCGTGCATGGTTACTGCACCCGCCACCGCCCAATTTCGAGTCTTGGAAATTAGCAATCCAATGCCAAGCAAGATTTCGGTCATGGGAAGACACAAAACAGCGAAGTGTTTAATTTGCGTTGGCCAGTTTTCAGTTGTAGATCCAAAGGTTCCGACCAGGGTTGAGAGCATCTGGTCCCCTACGGTGTGCACAAACTGGTAGTCCAGTTTGCTTACTCCCGAGAAAATATAAATGCTGACGGTGATGATTTGGATTCTGCGGACGGCATTTAATTTTGAAGAGGTTGCAATGACGGTTGCGAGGATAACGAATTGGTAGGCCCAGGGTTGGAGACGATGCTGATCCAGAAGAATGAGAACTGTGGTCGATATAGCGAATAGGATTAGCGCGGCGGTCAAGGCTTTGCCTTCTTTGGCAAGCAGGCATACCCCAAGTGCACCTGCAGACAGTCCCAGACAGAACCAATCGACCCACGTTGGCGTCGTGATTAAGGACGTCAGAAATGGGATTTGTGGAAATAGATCCTGGGGAGTCCACAGTTTCCACGAGGAAGCGAACAACAAGAGCGCGAATCCTGCCATTCCTCGTGTGTATCCGCGCAAAGAGGTGCAGGCAGTTTCAGGCGGTTGGGGGTGTGAAGTCAAAAAGTCTGGTTAAACCTTATAGTGAATTGAGATGGTTGATACTTTGACCAATACTGACAATAGGATTAGGAGATTGGTCCTGCTCGACGTGGCATTGCTCGACTCCAATTTCTTCGGAAACGGCCATGACTTTGGCCATATCGATGCTGCCGTTGCCTAGCTCTTTGAAAGCTTCGTGCGGGACCTGTCCTTCGTCAAAGCAGGTTTTAGAGCCATTCTTGAGATCCTTCAGGTGGACTTGAGAGACGCGCCCGTTAAGTCTTTTAAGAGTCTCGATGGGATCCCAGCCTCCAATTTTTGCCCAAAAAACGTCGAGTTCAAACTTGCAATGATTCTCGTCAAGTTCCTCAATCAGCAAATCAAATCCCGTTTTGCCGTTGTCGAGTGGGGCGAATTCGAACGAATGATTGTGATAACACAGTTGAATACCGGATTTGGCGCATTTCTCACCGAATTGATTTGATGTTTCTGCGTAGCGTTTGAATTGGTCCGCCGTTTGGCGATTTGGTTTATTGATGTAACCAAATACAAGGTGCTTGAGATTGGCTTTTTGTGCTTGCTCAAGGACCTTATCGAGGGCTGGCACCCCTTTGGCATCCGGGGTGCAAACGGCTTGCCAATTCAAAAAACTAGAGGTTACAGCCAAGTCGAGGTCTTTGCAGATGGGAAGTAACTCGGCGGCGTCGTTAGTGTCACCAAGTTCCACTTGATAATAACCTGCATCTGAGATTGCCTTGAGCGTTTTCAATTTGTCCTTCTGCATTTGGTTTCGAACTGTCCATAATTGCAGTCCGATTGTCTTCTTGTACTTGCTATTTTCCGGAAGAGAATTGGGAAATGCCATGATTGAATTCGTAAGTGAGGATGCGATTGCGACCGAAGCGATACCGGATGTCGTTTTTAAAAAAGTTCGTCGTTTCATTGGTTCTTTTTCTCTGGATTAAGAGGAGGCGGTGGATTGATCGTTGGTGAAGCTTTTAGTATTTCAGTGCGAGGTCTACAATTTGTTCCGCGGTCATTGCTTTGCCGCTTGGTGGATTGAAGATTAGCTCGCTGACATTGGGGTGCGGAACGTTCTGCTCAAGACGACTGAGCAACGCATCCACATCGACGATGCAACCGCTGGTCGTCATGATGTGATCGACTAAGCGGATTAGTTCTTCTCGATTGAGTTTTGACATTCCTTTAAGATAGGCATTGAGTCAATTTTTGCAAACGGACGGTTTGTCGATTGGCATGGCAAAACGGTCACCCTTGAATCTCCATGCTTTGGGAAACTCCATGCTTTGGGAAACTTCAAAGGATAAATTGAGGTTCCTTGGGGTGAGTTGTTTCACGCTTAGGTCTGGGGAGTTAGGCGTATTGCCAACAGTTAAGCTTGATGTCTTGATTCGGAATTAAAATTGGGGTGTTAAATTCTGTTTTGGAGCGATTCTCCGGTCGTGAATCCGCCTTTGTCTGATCGGACGTTTTAATTCGAGTTTATTGTTGCAAATTTGATTATTTGTTGGGTATACTTCGACAACAGGGATTTGTTAGCCGCTTGCAGCCTTTATCTGCTAAAGAGCCTTCCGACCTCACCTCCTGCATCGGCAGAGGGGTGGACGCACGACGCCACTCGGCAGTTCTTTGCAGGTTTTGCAACCGCTAACTCTCCTGATTTCACCTCCGACGTTTTGCCGTAAACGTATACGCGCCAAATTGGAGGTTGCGATATTAATTATTGAGTAGGGTGACAATAGCGTGTCAATCAATCAAAGCAAAGCAAGAAGTAACGATGCAGTCGACGGGCGATTGCCGGGGTTTTCAACATTGTCGGTGCATGCGGGGGAACAAAGGCAAAAGGTGGCCAACTCGATAACCGATCCAGTTGTGTTGGCTTCGACCTTTACGTTTCGAAATACGCAGAGCATTATCGACTTTATCGAAAACGACGAGGACCGCGGTGAGTACGGTCGGTACGGTGTGCCGGGGGAGCAGGTGGTTGAAAGGAAGTTGGCCAGTCTGGAAAACGCGGAGGAGGGAGTTCTGTTTTCTAGTGGAATGGCTGCGTTAGTTGGCTTGTTTAATACCAAATTGAGCTCCGGGGATGAGATCATATTTTTTGATGAGTGTTACCATCGCTCAAGAGAGTATTGCAAAAAACATCTTTCCCGATTTGGAATTGTCACACGCCAGGTGAAGACTGGCGATTATGCCGCAATGGAATCCACAATTAATTCCAAAACTAAATTGTTGGTAAGTGAGTCTCCGACCAATCCCCATTTGAGTATTCTCGATCTCGAACGATTTGCTGGGATTGGAAAGAAGTATCAAATTGAAACGATGATCGATGCAATGCTCGCGACTCCCTTCAACGTGCAACCCCTGAATTTTGGCATTGACTATGTCGTGCACTCCGCTACTAAATATTTGGGTGGTCACAATGATCTGTTGGCTGGGATTGTCCTCGGCGGTTCGGAAAAACTCGCTGATATTCGCGCTTTGCGTGGAGTGACAGGGGCAGTTAATTCTCCGCATAACTGTTACCTCCTTGAGCGAGGATTGAAAACGTTTGAAATCAGAATGCAGCGCCACAATGAAAACGGGCAGCAAGTGGCCGAGTTTCTTGAGAGCCATCCGCGGGTCTCACGCGTGCTCTATCCGGGACTTCCCTCGCATCGGGATCATCAAATCGCTAAGGAGACGATGCGTGGATTTGGAGGATTGGTGACGTTTGAATTAGCGGATGCAGATTGGAAAGAAACTTCAAAAGTCGTTGATCTTGCAAAGTTAGCTCGGATTGCTCCCAGTCTTGGAGGAGTCGAGACTCTGATTGAGCAACCGCTGGTGATGAGCTATTGGGGGTACGGTCCTGAAGAAAGGAAGTCGTTCGGGATTTCCGATAACATGATCCGTCTGGCATGCGGTATCGAAAACAGCCGTGATATTATTGAAGACCTCCAGCAAGCATTGGCTACGACGGACTAATGCGTTTGTTGGCTGGGGAACCGGTGACGCTGGCTTTACTTTTGCGGTTTCAGTGGCCAGGTACGTACTCTTCCATGATTGGGAGGTTATCCCCGGTGCCGCTCTTCCTAAATGCCATCCATTATTTGTTGGCGGAGGTGACTGGTGGGCGACGGTATTGAATCAATCCAAACGTTTTACCGTGGTTGGTTGTCTCAATTTTGGGTGTGACGATGGGACGTTGTGATTCCTGCCGAGTGGATACCTTGCGAACGACCGCAGTGGTTGTCGTTGGTGTAACTAACTGGGTGTTGTTGACAGAGGGAGCGACCGCTGGGCGAGTTTCGCTGACACAAGCGTCGCAGGAATTCTGGTTGCATTGGTTACAGCCACCGTTTGTCGACGAGGCACATCCGCCAATATCGCCATTTTTTCGGGCTCTGTGGCAATCTGAGCAAGTGCATCCAAGATCACAGCAGGAACCATCTCTTACCCGTTGCTTGACCTCGGCGATATCTTGCTTGATTGAATTCCAAATGCCTTTACGAGTAGGGAGTGCCTTCTCTGTAATTGGTTTCCAGCAGATGTAAGGTGAATAGCGTTTTGCCTGTTCGCCGTCGCAATTAAAAAAGAGACCGCTATTTCCCGTTTGGATGTTGTAGAGCTTGCCGCGAGTCCATGGATCGCTTGGCTTGTAGAAATCAGTTGGAGCGCAATTCTCGTTTTTGTAGACCACTTGCTGGGCGTTTGCATCCGTTGCGATGCAGAAATAACCGGAAAATAAAGTGGTCAGAATCATGATGGTGGATGAAAAACGCACGTTGCTCTCCTAATAATTGACGGTCTTTGTTAGTTTCGGCCAATACAACCCGAGAATGCCTTGTTTTTGTCAGTGTTGAAAAAGTTTTGCCAATGGGCAAGGTCGGCGATCCGGCTCTAGTCGTTACAAAGCGTACAAATTATCGGAGGAGTTAAGCGTTGGTAAGAATATGTGGCTGTCCCGCAATCTTGCTGGCTTTTTGGCGAACGTCAGCCGCTGGGGCTGAAATGACGCGTTTTTTGCTTTTTCGCCGTGTTTGACAGCTGTTGAACAGGTTACGGGAGGTGCCAAGGTGCGGTTAAAATAAAATCAGAGAAGCAAATGACACGTTTCGCCATGGTTGATTGAGCTAAGCGTGAGCCGACGGTTTTGATACGCGTGTGACCGTGGTGGCGGGAGTTGGTTTGTACTGGACGAACCTGCCTTACGCCAACTCGCGTGGCGGTTTAAAATATGAGCATCCCCGAGTTTCAGGCTTGAAAGTGACCCATGGGTCGACCCAAAATTGGCGCGGTTTCCTACTTAAACACCAAACCCTTGGTTGCCGGGCTTAAGGACCAGAACGAATTCGAGGTGATCTACGATCTGCCGAGCCGTCTTGCGGATCGTCTTGCGGCTCAACATTTTGATGTCGCTCTAATTCCGGTTGTCGAGGCTGTAAGTAATCCGGAGTACGTAATTGTTTCTGATGCCTGTATTGCGTGCCGAGGTCCGGTTTGGAGCGTGAAGCTCATGAGTCGTGTACCCGCCGAAGAAATAAAGACGTTGGCGCTCGACGAGGGTTCGCGAACGAGCCGGGCGTTGACGCGGGTATTTCTGAACAAGAAATTTGGTGTCACGCCTACCTGCCACTCGCTTTCGATTCACGAAGACTGGCGAGAGACTTCTGCTGATGCAGCCTTGATCATTGGCGATCGGGCGATGAAAGCTGCAGATGAAAATTTTCCTTTAGTCTGGGATCTTGGCGAAGCATGGAATCGATGGGCTGGTCGTCCGTTCGTCTTTGCAGTGTGGGCAGCGTGGGGGAACAGTGATCTCGACCGACTCGATCGGGTTTTGTCTGAATCTCGTGATTTCGGATTAAAATCGATCGATTCAATTTCCAAGTCGTATCATGGCGAGTATGCTTTGCAAGAACAGGAATGCGCTCAATATTTGCAGGAATATTTACATTTTCATTTGGGAGTTGATGAGAAAGCGGGGATGGACCGTTTTTTTCGTCATGCTTCTGAACTTCAATTGATACCACAATCTTACCAACTACAATTTCATGATTGCCAAACTGCTTGAGAAATCTGTCGCCGGAGAACGGCTGACTCCCGAAGAGGGGCTCGAATTAACCGAATGTAATGATCTGGCATTGCTGGGCTCAGCGGCCAACGCGGTCACTCAGCGTTTACACCCCGAGACCTACCGGACCTACAACATTGACCGGAACATAAACTACACAAACGTATGTACGGCTGTCTGTGATTTTTGTGCTTTCTATCGAGGTCCCAAAGACCCCGAAGGTTACGTTCTTGAGCGTTCTGAGTTATTAGAGAAAATTTCGGAGACGGTGGCACTTGGGGGAGATCAAATACTATTACAAGGCGGGTTACATCCAAAATACAAACTGGATTGGTACGAAGAATTATTGAGTGACGTTAAGTCCAAGTTTCCCCAACTCAATGTTCACGGATTTAGTCCGCCCGAAATTTATCATTTCTCGAAGGTTAACAATTGTTCGCTCGAGGAAGTGTTAACACGACTGAAGAGTGCCGGAATGGGAAGCCTTCCCGGTGGCGGTGCCGAGATCTTGGTAGATCGAGTTCGCGACGCGATCACTCGCGGTAAGGTCAATTCAGATAATTGGCTTGAGGTCATGCGTGTGTGGCATCGGTTGGGCGGAAAAAGCAGTGCAACGATGATGTTTGGGCACGTAGAGACAAAGCAGGAACGGATCGAGCATCTTGATCGATTGCGTCAGTTGCAGGATGAGACCGGTGGCTTTACCGCTTTTATTTGTTGGACCTTCCAACCCGACAACACTCAAATGTCAAAGGTCAAGCCACTTGGTGCGTTTGAATATCTTAAGATGCAGGCCATCGCCAGGTTATATCTGGACAACATCCCTAACATCCAATCCAGTTGGGTGACGCAGGGGTTGAAAATTGGCCAACTGGCACTCGTTTATGGTGCCAATGACATGGGAAGTCTGATGATCGAAGAGAACGTGGTTGCCGAAGCGGGTACCGTTCACTATCTCTCGCTTGATCAGATGCGAGAGGCTATTTCCTCACTTGGTTACACGCCGAGACAGAGGAATGTCCATTATGAATTGTTTGATCAAGAGCACGAGTTGAACGCGGTTAAGGCAAATCAGAAGTGGATGAAGCAAAAGCAGGATTCCAGTGGCGGGGAAGTTTACCAACTTGCCTGATTTGTTCCACGGGTTTTATGGCAATTGCTTCGATGGCGGTCTAAGATGTTGGTTTCCTCAATCTAACTCAATTGGAGCTAGCCAATGTCAGAGCTGAATCGGCGGACTTTTAGCCAAGGTATTATTGGTTCTACATTGACGTTTTCGCTATTGGAGTCTCTGTTTTGCAAAAGCGCCTTCTCGGATGAGATAAAACCGCTGGCGGCGGCATGGTTGGCGGAACTCAATACCATTGGAAACGATATTAAGAATCGAAAATTGACGCAGGTCGAGTGGCAGGAACAAGTCGAAAAATTAATGGCAAAAGTCAATTTGCCGGATTTGATGAAATTCGTCGACTTTGAGAAGTTGACAAAGAACCTTCCGCTCAGTGACCGCGGCGAACGATCTGTTAGTAAACGATTTCCGAAAGTCGAGGGGTTGCCGACTGAACTGGTTTTTGGACATCAGATTTTTGCTTTGAAGAAAAACCGCTCGGTCGCGCCTCACGGTCATTACAACATGGCCACTGCTTTTCTCGTACTCAAAGGTGATTGTCACGGACGGCATTACGACCGCGTCGAAGATGGGGATGATTTTATGATCATCAAACCGACTCTGGATCAAAAATTCGCAGTAGGCGACTACTCTACTGTCTCAGACTACCGGGATAACATTCACTGGTTCAAAGCGAGTTCACCGAGTGCGTACATATTTAACATTCATGTGCTCAACGTGGATGCTGATAAGACGAAGCGGGGGCGGGTTTATGTCGATCCGTTTGGAGAGTCGCTGGCGCATGGCTACATCAAGGCAAACGTTCTTAGTAAAAAACAGGCTTATGACCAGTTTGGTTAACGGATTGTGCTGGCCTTTCGGGTCGAGCCAATCCACCGAGCGGTGGTAAACTGAAGGGGATTGGCGTGCGGGTGGATTGAGGTTGAGGGATATAATTTAACGATCAATATTTTTAAAAGTAGGCAACTGGTCGGAGTAGGCAACTGGTTGGCGAAATTTAAATCAAAACGGTTTGCCACTCATTAGACGGAACACATCATGGCTAAGATTTTTGGGTTGGCGTTTACTTTATTGGTTTTGATTGCGGGGCCGTTATATGCTCAGCGTCCCAATATTGTTTTGATTTTATCCGATGATATGGGGTATTCCGATATCGGTTGTTATGGAGGTGAAATCAAGACTCCGGTGCTGGACGGGTTGGCGAGGAATGGGTTGAGGTTTACACAGTTTTATAACACTGGACGGTGTTGTCCTACACGTGCGTCTTTGCTTACCGGGTTGTATCCCCACCAAGCAGGGATTGGCCATATGGTTTCTGATCGAGGTGTCGAAGGTTACCGTGGCGAACTAAACGACTCGAGTGCTACGATCGCGGAGGTGTTGCAGCCAAAGGGGTATGCGACTTACTGCGTGGGTAAATGGCATGTCACGGCGAGTACATTTCCCGAGACAGAAGCAGGGAAATTTAACTGGCCGTTGCAGCGAGGATTCGACCGTTATTACGGGATCATCAATGGAGCATCAAGTTTGTGGGATCCCAATTCTTTAACGCGTGACAATCAGCCGATTACGATTCGCAACGATACAGAATACCAACCGAAAGAGCCTTATCATTTTACCGATGCGGTCAGTGACAACGCGGTAAAGTTTATTAGTGAGCATTCTGACGATAAGCCATTTTTTATGTATGTTGCCTATACAGCAGCACACTGGCCCATGCATGCTCGAGTTCGCGACATTAAAAAATACGAAGGCGTCTACGACGGTGGTTATCAGGGGATTCGTAAGGCTCGCTATGAGAAAATGAAAGCGATGGGAGTTATCTCCAAAGACGCTGAATTGTCGCCAGCGGTCGGTAAATGGGCGAGTGTTGAGGACAAAGAATGGGAAGCCGCCTGCATGGAAGTTTATGCAGCGATGGTAGATCAAATGGATCAGGGAATTGGAAGAATCGTTGAAGCTTTGCGTGAAGAAGGAAAGCTTGATAATACCCTGATTATGTTTATGCAGGATAATGGTGGATGTGCGGAGGCTGGAGGAAGGGTTGCTGGCGGGAAGCGAAAGCTGCGGGCAGCTTCACCTACGTTGCCGGTTATTCCCGATGATTTGCAGCACTATCAATCTTCAGCTCCTTCACAAACGCGAGATGGTTATCCAGTGCGTCGGGGACATGTCATGCCGGGGCCCGCTGATACCTATATTGGTTACGGACGGAATTGGGCGAATGTTTCCAATACTCCTTTTCGCGAGTACAAACATTATGTTCATGAGGGAGGAATTTCTACACCGCTGGTCGTCCACTGGCCGAAAGGATTTCAAGCCAAAGATGAGCTGCGAGCCGAACCTGCGCATTTGGTTGATTTGATGGCGACTTGTTTAGATGTGGCCAATGTTGAGTATCCAAAAAAACTTGGAAACAATCCTTTGACACCGTTAGAGGGATTGAGCTTGGAGCCAGTATTTCAGGGGCAGCAGCTTGACCGCGAGTTGATCTTTTTTGAGCACGAGGGGAATCGCGCTCTTAGAATTGGCGATTGGAAGTTAGTAGCCAAAGGCCGCCACGGTAAAGACGATGTAAAGTGGGAGTTGTACAATATCGGCGATGATCGAAGCGAAATGCATGACCTGTCCGCGGTCGAGCAAGAGAGATTCAAGCGTATGCAAAATTTGTGGAAACAGAAGGCGGCTGCAGTTCAAGCACTACCTTGGCCTGAATCAAAACCTAAGAAGGTGAAGTCAAAACCAAAGAAAACGAATCAACAAAAATGAGTCGACCGAAAATCCTTAAGGGTGTCGGAGGTGGATTCCCTTTTATTTCTTTGGTCTAGAGTTTTTTTCGATGGTTCTTGTTTCAGTTTCCAACATCAGGGATTTCAATTGACGGACAGTTGCAGGGTGTGCGGACGCTAAATTCTTGGATTCGGAAGGGTCGCTTTCAAGATCGTACAGTTCCTCGACCAATTCCCGATTTGTATCTTTTGCGTAGCCTGGGACATTGTGCTTAGCTTTAAGGTATTTCCAGTTACCTTTTCTGAATCCGTTGCCTTGGTAGTAAAAAGTATCTCTGGCGCCTGTTTCACTTTCTCCAAGTAGCAGTTGAGTCTGATCAACTCCGTCAATAATACGGTCGGTTGGAATTGAAGAATGGGTAAGGTTGGCGAACGTTGGTAGGAAATCAATGGTTGCCAGTATTGCATTGGAAACTTGATTCGCGGGGACTTTGCCCGGCCATCGAATGATGCAAGGCGCCCGTGAACCGGCCTCGTAACAGGATCCTTTTCCGTCTCGTAATCCCTCGGATTTTCCCCAGAAAATTGATCCCTCGGGATGTCCCTTTTTATGTTCTGTGTAGGCTGGTTGGTTCCAGGGGCCATTGTCGCTGGTGTAAATCACGATGGTGTTCTTATCCAGTTCCAGACGCTGCAAAGTGTCGAGTAATCGTCCGGTGTGATAATCAAATTCTTCGACGACGTCACCGTAGAGCCCGCCTTCTGATTGATTTTTAAATTTTGGCGACGCATCGATAATGGTATGCATCATCGTATGAGCCAGGTAGAGCAAGAAAGGTTTTTGTGGATCCCGTGTTTGCGATAAAAAGTGAATCGCTTGGTCTGTATATTGTTCGGTCAAGCGTCCCATCTCTCGAGTCTGGCCTGCGGGTTCGTTGTTTTCATGAAGTCTGACCAAACCACTGTCGTTGGCTCCGAGTGTGCCAAAAAAGTAGTCGAAACCTTGGGCGTTAGGCATCCGGTCTATGATTGGCTTTCGGTTCGATACATCCCATTTGCCAATGCACGCCGTTTGATATCCTGCCTGACTAAGTAACTCAGCAAATGTTATTTCGCTTGCCGGCATCCCCCAGCCTTTGCTGCGGAACGGGTAGCGGCCAGTTAACAGCGCGGAACGGGACGGCCCGCAGACGTGCTGGGCGTAGAATTGAGTGAACCTTGTCCCTTCTTTGGCGAATTGGTCCAAACGGGGAGTCAAGTTAGTCGAAGAACCAAAGCAACCGAGGTCGCTTACCCCTTGGTCATCCGTGAAGATGATCAAGATGTTGGGTCGATTCTCATTTCCAAAGATTTGCCTAGGCGGGAAAAAAACAACCATCCCGATGATTGTGAGTAGCCAAAAGACTGTTGGGATCTCACTGCCGTTCCTAAAGTTGGATTGAGCATTATTCATTGGCTGGATTATCCCACATTTGGTTTCTTAGTTTTAGTAATTCAGGATATTGATTATCTCGGTCATCATATTCAATTTTTAAATCCAACAATCGCTGTTTCATGCGTCGAATTTCAGAAGCGTATTCTGTTTTTCCATAAACGTTGTTGGTTTCATTGGGGTCCTGTTGGAGATCGTAGAATTCCCAGCCTGGGGTTGAAGGCGGGAAATTGCCTGCGCCGAGCTTGGCGTCTAACGGCAATCCATGGAAGAAGACAAGTTTGTAACGACTGTCTCTAACACCATAATGGCCGGGGATTTGGTGGTGAGCTTGGTGCATCCAATAGCGATAGTAGACTGCATCTCTCCATGAGGTCGGAGAAGTTCCTTCGAGGATTGGTTTTAAACTCAAGCCTTGCATCTGCGAAATTTCGGGAGCGTCGGTGGCCTGCGCGTAGTCTAAGATGGTTTGAGCGAAATCTAAATTGGAACAAAGGTGATTTTGGTCAGATGTGCCCGGTTTGATTCTATTGGGAAAACTTGCGACGAATGGCATTTTAAAGCACTCTTCGTAAATCCAGCGTTTGTCAAAATAGTCATGTTCTCCCAGGAACATACCTTGGTCTGAGGTGTAAACGACTAAAGTGTTTTCCGTGAGGTCGTTGTTATCCAGGTAATCGAGTACACGACCGACGTTTTCATCCACTGCTTTGACACAGGCGAGGTACTGATGAAGATACTTTTGGTAAGCGGCTTGCCCTTTTTCTTTTTCATTCATACCAGTCATCTCGACTGGTCCACCGTACCAATTCGGTTTTTGAACATCGCCCACCATTGACCGCCGATCTTTTAAGCGATTGGTGATAGACGTTCCCATGTTGATGGTTGCCGGCGAACGGTGAGAAAAATCTTCCCAGAGCGAGTCAGGTTCGGGGATTAAAGAATCTTTTAGATAGTCTTGGTGGCGATCTGCAGGCTCCCATTTTCCATGAGGTGCTTTGTGGTGAAGCATCAGGAAAAACGGCTTTGATTTGTCTCGTTGGTCGAGCCATTGCGTTGCATAGTCGGTGACTAGATCTGTGTAGTAACCTTCGGTTCGTTTGAGCCCTTTGACTTTCGTTGTGTAGGGTATTCCGTCGGTGGAAGCCATGAAAAATGGGTCATGGTATTTGCCCTGTCCGGGGCCAATTTTCCAGTAATCGAAGCCCCACGGCGCGGAACGTAAGTGCCATTTACCAATTAAGGCGGTTTGATATCCAGAGCGTTGCAAGATGTTGGCCACGTTTGGTGTGCCTGACTCAGGACCGGGAAACGCATCATTAAGGGTCTTCACTCCGTTTTTGTGGGAGTGCTGACCGGAAAGAATCACAGCGCGGCTGGGCGTGCAAATTGAATTAGTAACAAAGCAACGATCTAATCGAATTCCACTGGCAGCAATTCGATAAATGTTCGGGGTTGGGGCGATGCTCGCAAGTCGGCCGCCGTAAGTACTGATCGCATTACACGCCTGATCATCCGACATGATAAAGACGATGTTAGGTTTCAACTCCCGTTGGTGGATCGTCCCCTCCCCTTCTCCCCGGGTAGGCTTTTCAGCAACGGATAAGAAGCTAATTCCGATAAAGATCCCGGAAGCGAATTGGCGAATATCCATTTTGTCTTCTCCTTCGTCGTAATTCTTTTTTACCAAAGGGGCTGTATCCGATATATTGTTATTTTTGACTAACCATCGGATTGTTTGGTCCACAGTTTCATTCTAGCGGGAATACTATGCATTACAGTCCCAAAGCTCTTTTAATTTTGCCGATTCGAAATTCGATTTCTCTTCTTTTTGTATGTCTGTTTTGCCTCGCGACATCTGTTCATGCTCAAAAAGCGACGGACGCTTCGAAATCGATCAACGCTCAATGGTTGAATTCTAAACCGAAGGCTCAGTGGATCTGGAGTAAATCTCCAACGACTAATCAAAAATTATGGTTTCGAACTTCATTTGATTTGGATTCAGCAGAGGTAAAGTCCGCAACCTTGTATGCGACCTGTGACAATCAAATGACGATGTGGATGAATGGAAAAAAGGTAGGTGCGAGTGACGCGTGGGAAACACCGCTCAAATTAAACGTGGATCCATTTTTGGTAAAAGGGAAAAACGTGATCGCAATTGAAGGCGCCAATGAAGGTGGTGTTGCAGGGATTGTCCTCAAGCTTGATGTGACACAATATGGAAAAGGTGGTCAGCCTGCCAAATTAAAAGCCTTGGCAACAATCGTATCAGATGTTGCGTCGTGGAAGTTCAGTGAGGAAAAAGTTCCTGATTGGGAAGCCATCGATTTTGATGATTCAGCATGGAAGAAACCAGTTAAAGTTGGCACGTTGGGAGGAGGCCCGTGGAATCTTCCAGGGCTTCGTTCGGCAACGCCCGTGGTGCAATTGAATTCAGCCGACATCAGTGCTCCAGAGGGGTTTGTGGTTGAACCTGTGTATACCGTTCCCAAAGAACAGGGAAGTTGGGTTTCGATGGCAACTGATCCACAGGGAAGGATCTACGCATCCGACCAGGGTGGTGCGGGTTTGTATCGGATGACTGTACAAAAGAATGCGCCCGTAATTGTCGAAAAAGTTTCCGTCAATGGACTTAGCAAGTTATCCGGTGCGCAAGGATTGCTGTGGGCGTTTGATAGTCTTTGGTTTCATCGTAACGGTGGTCACTTATATCGACTGACGGATTCCAATGGAGACGACCAGTTGGATTCTATGACGGAAATACCAAGTACAACCGGCGGTGGAGAGCATGGGAATCATGCCTTGATTCTCACCGAGGATGAAAAAGGTATTTTTGTCGATAGCGGTAATCACTCGAAACTGGCCGCTCATACCGCGTCGCGGGTTCAGAGTTGGGCTGAGGATCTGCTCTTACCGCGAATGCCGGATTCGAACGGCCATGCCAATGGAATTATGGCGCCGGGCGGATGGGTCACGCGATTGAATCCCAAGACAAATGAACAGGTGGTGCATGCGATTGGGTTTCGGAATCAGTATGACATTGCGTTGAATCAAGCGGGAGATTTGTTTACTTATGATGCGGATATGGAATGGGATTTAGGCTCTCCTTGGTACAGGCCAACTCGAATTTGCCATGTCGTAAGCGGAGCTGATTTTGGTTGGCGGCACGGTTCGGGCAAATGGCCAGCCTATTACGAAGATAGTCTCCCAGCGGTTGTCGACATTGGGCCGGGGTCTCCGACGGGTGTTGTCTCAGGTGCTGGTTTGAAATTTCCTACTCGATTTCAAAATGGACTGTTTGCGTTGGATTGGACCTTCGGTACGATTTATTCGATCGATCTAAAATCGATGGGAGCTGGTTATACTGGAACGGCCGAACCATTTGTTTATAGTTCTCCACTGCCAGTGACCGATGCTATCGTTGGCCACGACGGCGCTTTGTATTTTGCGGTGTGTGGACGAGGTGCTCAGTCCGCGGTCTTTCGAGTCCGCTATGTTGGTGGTGAGTCCTGTGCTTCGCCGGCTAAGCCAAGCTTGACCCAAGCACAATCACGTCGCCGGGCACTGGAAGAATATCATGGTGTGATCAACGGGGACGCGGTAGATGACGCATGGCCAGAGCTGTCGAGTGAGGATCGGTTTCTTCGTCATGCTGCACGAGTGGCAATTGAGAGTCAGCCGATTAAGAATTGGGCGATTCGCGTGTTGGCGGAGCCTAATCCTCAGGCAAGAATTACGGGTGCGGTTGCCCTCGCACGAATGGGGGATCCAATCCACCAACAGCCGCTATTTGATTCACTGACGAGTCTCAGCCCAGAGGAGTTATCGGAGACGCAGCTTTTAGGATTGTTACGGGCTTATTCACTCGGCATGATCCGGCTTGGTGATTTAACGAAAAAACAAAGAGAGATTTTGTTAAAAGAATTGGATCCTCTGTTCCCTAATTCATCGCCAGATGTGAACACCGAACTCATACGAGTTTTGACATTTTTAAGAAGCGAAACGGTAGCCCGGAAAGCGATGGAGTTAATTAAGAATCGGAAGTCGCCTGAAATTCCAAAGTGGTCGGAATTGATCTCTAGAAATAGGAGATATGGTGGATCGATTGAGCGAATGCTGGGAAATCATCCACCGACCCGCGAGATTGGCTACGCGTTCATGCTTCGCAATCTTCGCGAGGGTTGGACATTGGATTCGCGACGTGTGTATTTTGAATTTTTAAATGCGGCCGCTAAAACTGCAGGCGGCAATTCGTTTGCAAAGTATTTAACACGAATACGAGACGAGGCGCTTGCCAGTTGTACAAACGCGGAGCGGGAGGCGCTTGAATCGATAACCGGTGAAGATTTTAATCCTGTTCCTGATTTTGAATATGCAGCACCAGTCGGGCCTGGGAAAAAATGGACAGTCGAAATGGCGTCGAAAGAGGTAAAGAATAAATCTGATTTTGAACGAGGACGTTCTTTGTTCTTTGGTGCTGGCTGTGCTCAGTGTCACCGGGTCCGGGGGCTCGGTGGAAGTGTAGGACCTGATCTCACGAGTGTTCCCAATAAATTTGATCGTAATTATGTGATTGATACGATCATTCACCCAAGCCGTAATATTTCTGATCAGTATAGTTCGTCGTTGGTAGTTCTGGCCGATGGGCGTTTGTTCGAGGGAATCGTGATTAAACAGGACGGAGGTAAAGTGGCGATTTACCCAGGCAAGGTCGGGGCGGATCCGGTTGTTGTTGCCAAAGATGATATCGATGAAATTCGACCGTCAAAGGTATCTCAGATGCCGGAAAACTTGCTAGATAAATTGAACGCTCAGGAAGTCAACGATTTGATGGGGTATTTGATGACGGGAGGCGACGCCAACCATCGACAATTCAAAAAATAGAGGAAAGAAATGGCTGGCCGGGACGCATTAGAATTGATAACCAAAAATGTATTTGGGAGTCGGCATTGCTGTTTGATTACTTTTTGATTTTTCTAATCCACCACCGAAGGCCGATGAAAAGGAACCTCCAGTCTTTAAGGAATTCAGGCGGTTTGCCTTCGAATGCATGTCCGATAAATTGAAAAATCCATCCTGATACAAACAGGATGCCTCCAGCGTACAAACACCATAGCCAGATAAAGCCCAGTGGCATCAGCAATAATCCGATGACAATGGCTGGGATTCCAATCGTGTGACAGATTTGATTTACGCCATTTTGGTGGCTCAGCGCGTATTCATCGACCCAGTCATCAACGTTTCTGCCAAATATCTTTTTGTTACTCATGACGATCAGTCTAACGTTGTTGACTCATTTCGCAAACGAAAGCTTTAGAGGCTTGGCTCTTTGTAACTCTGGTTAAATTGCTCATGCAAATGCCGACTGAAGGTGACCATGAGATGGGTTTGGTGTCGTTGCAGAGAGTAAGTGTGGGTGGCATTGGCTGTTTTTAAGAAAATATTGGGAAACTAGGTTAACCTTGGTTATCCTAGGGCAAGCGACGCGTTTCAAGAATTGTTGAAACGTGAGGACGCGCCCTCCCTCCCCAATTGATAAGCTAATAATGTCAAACAGAAAACTAGCTTGTAGACTGCTCTGTTGGTTGCTTGTAGCTAATTTAGGAATTAGTTGCGAACTCAATGGTCAAGATCTTTCTCACCGCAAATCCGATCTAACCCTGACGGTCCAAGACGCTTTTGGAAATCCCATTGAGGATGCAATTGTGAGCGTCCATATGAAAAAGCATGCTTTCAAATTTGGCACTCAAGTGAGGGATCGTTTTTTTTCAATTACTGAAACTGAATTTAATTCGCTCAACGAAAATCAGAAACAAAATCTGCTTCCAAACTTGACGGACTTAGGGCAGTCTCGTTATACGCCCGATTGGCAGGACGCTGTAAATTATCGGCAGGCGGTTTTGTCAAATTTTAACCATGTTGTGCCAACGGTTGGATTGCAGTGGGTTTCTTTTGAAAATAATGGTCCGGAGATTCCCGACAGTGCAATTTCGATTGCGCAGGAAAATGGTTTAACCGTTACGGGAGCGTCTGTTGTTTGGCAACGCGATCGCTGGCCGACTCCGGTTGAATTTCGCCCGGAGTCATCGTTTGAAGTGCAGGATTTCCATGATCGTTTGATTGAAGACCGTCTCAGCGAAAACGGGATCATGGGAAGGTACAGCGAGACCGGTTCCGGACCCGTAATTACGGATTGGAAAGTGCTCAATGAACCGATTCATGAGAGTTACTACGCCGATACCTTCGTCGAGGCCGGAATTTACGAAAATGAAATTGACGCCCTCGCAGATTATTTTATTCGAGCCGATAGTATTCGTTCTGATTCGGTGCTGTCGATCAATGAGTTTAATATTTTGAATTCTCGCAGCGACAATGATGTGATTGAATATCGAGATCTTGTCAATGATCTGCTTGCTGCCGGAGCGCCGATCGATCGGATTGGCGTTCAAGCTCACATGTCGCGAAATGACGTCTCCAAAGCGGATATTGTTCGTCGGCTGAATATTCTTGCTGAGACTGGCCTGGGTGTTGAGATAACGGAATTCGATTCGCGGGATGACGCAGATCAATTAACGCCTGCGGAGCAAGAGCAAGTATTTCGAGATATGCTGGAAGCCTCGTTTGAAAGCCAAGCTGTCGATGGATTTATTATGTGGGGTGTTTGGGATCCTGGGCATTGGCGTGGAAATGCTCCCCTTTATGACGAAGACTGGAACGTAAAGGGAGAGGCCGCTCCTTGGTTTGACTTGGTTAAGGGGGAATGGATGACCGAGTTGGATGGTCTAACTGTTGATAGTAATGGACAGTGGACCGCTGCGGACGGCGTGTTTAGCGGGCTTTATGATTTTACAGTGACCGTGGATGGCAAATCGCAACGGTTCAGCGGTTACGATCTTGGATCCAGTGGGAGTTTTATTCTCGCGGTTCCTGAACCGGGAGGGGGTGTGTTTCTTCTCGGTATCGCCACGTTGATGATTGGGCGGCGGCATCGTCGAAAGCCTGCTTGATTGAAAGGCCGGGTAATTTGACGTTTCAAATCGGTGCACCGCTGCGTTGTATTTCTTTCGCAACCTCTTTGCGATGCTAGATCGCCTGGTCTGTCGGTTCACGCTTTCTTGAGGGTTCTGAGTGGGGATTTTTGGATCTGTTCGGAGTCCAATTTAGGCACGAGGCAATACCTTGATTCTCGCTAAATCATCAATAAATCAGGGATAGCTGACGCAGATCATTGCAATTCTGGCCAGTCTTCGGTAATTTGTGAAAGCGTTTTCAAGAATGTTCTGCACCGTTCAATCTGGATTGACATGAAATTAATTTACCTTCCGACTGTCGTTTTATTGGGGGCAGTGATCGCCTGCTCAAATCAAGCCAACATGCAAGCAAATAACCAGCCGATGCCTTCGGACAATGTACGGGTTTTTCAAGCCGAGGATCTCACCGGTTCCAGCAAGAAATTTGAGACTGAGTCTGGTGATGCGAGCGTCGTCCTGATGGATGAACCGGGGTGGCTATCATTCGATATGGACTTTGGTGTTGCCGCTCGCTATCGGGTGCAAGTTTTTGCTCAGGCTGCCGCCGACGCCCAGGTCTGGGTTGAGGATTACGTTGATAACACTGACGGGCGAACCTATAACGTCACTGGTAACATCCCAGTCACCCCGACTGATGCGGTTTCAGAATTCTTTATTGAGGGCAGCCCTTTTAATAAAGGGTCTCACAAGATGAAGTTTCATGTCTCCAACGGTAGTGTGTCGATCGACAAAGTCGTATTTACCCCGATGGTGGAGCATCAAATCACGCCGGAGAGCCTTACCCAAAAGATGGATGGAGATGAATGGAAGTTAGCCTGGTCTGATGAATTTGATGGAGATGAAGTTGACGATTCGAAATGGACATACGACGTTGGAAACTGGGGCTGGGGGAACAATGAACTTCAGTATTACACGGTCAAACGCAAGGAAAATGCCAGAGTTGAGGATGGCAATTTAGTGATTGAGGCTCGCAAGAACGATGATGGTAAAAAATGGACTTCAGCCCGTTTAACTACTCGTGGAAAAGTGAGTTTCCTCTACGGGAAAATTGAAATGCGGGCGCAAGTTCCCCGTGAGCGCGGAAACTGGGCAGCTGGTTGGACTCTCGGCGATAAATATCGCGACGAGATTAGTTGGCCTTACTGCGGCGAAATCGACATCCTTGAATCGGTTGGCTTTGAAGTCAATGACGAGACCGGGGATGGAATCGCACATGCGACGGTCCATACGCCGGCGTATTACTTTAAAATTAATAACCAGATCAGTAGTACAAAAAACATTCCCAACATGGCTGGCGAATTTCACACCTATGCGGTTGAATGGACGCCCACAGAAGTCAGAGGCTACGTCGATGGTGAAAAGTATTACGTTTACGACAAGAATGCAAATGACAAAGAATGGCCGTTTAACCAACCTCAAAACTTGATTCTTAATTTGGCGATGGGCGGTGGATGGGGTGGTGCAAAAGGGCTGGACGAGTCGATCACTTCACAGAAGTTCATCATTGATTATGTTCGTGTCTACAGCAAGGAGTGATTGCCCGAAGCGGGGGGGAGCAACTTTGGCTTGACTTTTTTAAGGCCAGAGTTTGGCGATCCTGAAGGGGGATATTAAGGGTCACCACTTGCATGATAGAAAGTTGGGCGTCACGTGAAAGTACCGGTTCAGTCGATTGCGTTGATGGTTTTAATCTGTTTCGTTCTCAGCGAGCCTGAGTTGTTGAGCGGAGCGCAGCAAACTCCAATTTCCGAACGTATCCTGGTATCTAATGCTCGTACCAGTCTTGGTACGCAGGCGAACTTAACGGCATCCGTTCGCGCGGGTGATTTGAATGCCGATGGCAATGTAGATGTTGTTGTTGCCAACGGTAGGCATTGGCCGCAGCAAAATTTCATTTTTCTTAACCAGGGAAATGCCCGCTTCAATCAAGTTTGGTTACTTGGGGCTAATCATTCGACCTCTTACGCATCTGAAATTGCGGACATGGACGGTGATGGTGACCTCGACGTTGTTGTTGGAAACGACATGGCACCAAATTTACTGTTTCTGAATAACGGGCGGGCTGAGTTTCAGAAGGGTGTGCCGTTCGGCAATGTCTCGAGCGTGCGCAGCCTGACTCTGTGTGACTTGGATAGCGATGGTGATGTCGATGTTTTAGTGACGTGCCGTGGTCGCCAAAATTACTATTGTTTAAACGATGGGAAAGCGAATCTGGGAACCCCTCATCCGTTTGGTGAGCAGACTGATTCGACGATCGATGTTGTTGTGGCGGATTTGAACCGTGATGGTTTCAATGACCTTGTTCTTGCGAATCGTGACCATCAACAGAATTTCGTTCTGCTAAACGATGGCAAACTTGGGTTTGGTCAGAAAATTCCGTTTGGAACTGGCAGGGACGAGACGCGTTCGGTGGCGGTGGGCGATCTTAATGGTGATGGCCATCTTGATCTTGCACTGGCGAATATTGGGGAGCCGAATCAGATTTTGTTCGGCAACGGTGAGGGAGGTTTTAGCAATTCGAAATTGTTCAACGACTTCCGTAACAGTTCCTATGCGGTTGCGGTTGCTGATATGAACCAAGATCAGATTCCAGATTTAGTTTTCGCAAACGCAGGCCAACCCAATACCATGTATTTGAATCAGGGTGATGGAACACGGTACGCCGTTTCTCAGTTTGGCTTGCCGGAGGCAAGAACTTACGGTCTGGTGGTTGAGGATTTTAACGAGGATGATTTTCCAGACGTTTTAACCGCCAATTCAAACGGATTGAATTGGGTTTACCTGAATCGTGCTAAACGCAATATTAAGAAATAGATTCTGGTTGGCTATCCAAGGCGCGTGCATTGATCAACCGGTGATATCTAGATGGGGTTCCGAATCAAGCGGGACGCTCGGCGGCGCGTCGTGAAGAGGGGGTTGGAATTCATTTTTGCCATTCCCCTCACGATCAGTCGTTTCGAGTGTGTCCGAGATCGAAGCGTTGTCAGCCTGCAACTCTTTTGCTGCTTGTTGCGGTGCATTCCGAGACCTAAGCGCCTGGTAGGCTAAGGTCATGTCAGTGGTTCCATTGATTCCAGAGGTTGCATCCGTTTTCATGTTTGGATCCAAATTGTTGTTTAGTGAGTCGTTCGAATGGCAGAAGTTGGAAGGGTGGGAATGGCGTGCGAGTGCATCTTTAAGGTGCACGGTCTTGGCTGAGGAGGCTGGCTTCCCCCAGCTGTTTTAGCCAGCGCTGTTTGGTTTTTGGATTTTCGACAGTCCCGTTGACTTCGATCTGCAAAATGCGTTCACTGCTCTTGTGATAGAGTTTGCTCAGCAGTGTCTTGTCATACTTGTCGCGTCCAAAGACTGAATGAAATTGAAAGTCGAGATCCTGGTCGAGATTCATTTTCCCGGTACCACTGAGGGAAATGGCATTGCCGGTAAATTTCATCTGATCGAAGTTGATTTCGTCCCCTTGGACATCGAAGCTGATATTCGCTGTATCAAAAGCGTGATTGTCCTGAAGATTGAGAATTGTCAACAAGCGTAAGAATATGGGAAGTTCATAAATTTTTGCGTCATATATTTGAATTGCCCCACGTCCTGCTTGAGACTGTATCCCCTCATAGTCTCCCTCGAGTGCGATTTGGGCGCGGCTTGTACCGGTGATGTTTCTTGCGTCAGTTCCAAATTCTTTGCAGGATTCCTTCAAGCAGCCATTGGTTAATTCTGCATCGAGTCGGTATCGATTCGTTCCTGCCGTTTCCATTTCGGCATTAAATACCACGTCGCCTTTGTGCATTCGACCTGTTATTGGCGGGTAACTTGCCGGACTATTTTCAGGACCGAGTCTAATGTTATTTTTGTTACCAGCTAAAATGACGTGATCGTTAAGCCATATCGGGCCACTAATATCGGTTACCTGGTGGCCGTAGATCGAGATTGTATCAAGTGCGATCGTTCCACTGCATCGAGAAGCATGTTGATCGGAGGTGCCACTCAGGGTGATAAAGCCAT
>JAALLA010000278.1 GCA_011087765.1 Pirellulaceae bacterium | reverse complement strand
ATTGAAACTGCCGCAGCTTTTAAAATTGGAAGCCGGTCACAGGGTGCAAACTGGAAAGGGGGTGTTGATGACATCCGGATCTATGACCGCACTCTCTCGACCAAAGAAATCAACTCGTTCCCGGGAAATCCGATTGAATATATTCTTGCGATCCCACCGAGTGAACGTCAGCCAACACAACTGAACACGCTTAAACAGCATTTCTTTTTGACGATCGACCAGGATTCCATTGCCATCGCCGCCCAACTGGCGGAAGCCAATTCAAAACAAAAGGCACTGAATTCAAAACCATTGACTTCGATGGTGATGCAAGATAATCCCGCCGGCAAAATGAGAACAACCTATATTCTGGACCGAGGCCAATACGATGCACCCCAAGAAGAAAATCCGGTCAACGCTGGCATTCCGTCCGCACTCCCTCCGCTCCCCGAATCCGCACCTGCGAACCGACTGGGACTGGCGCAGTGGTTAACTCAACCAGAACACCCATTGACGGCAAGAGTAGCTGTCAATCGCTACTGGATGATGCTGTTCGGACAAGGACTTGTAAGAACGCCGGGGGATTTTGGGGCTCAAGGAATGCCTCCGACGCACCCGGAACTTCTTGACTGGCTGGCAGTTGAATTCGTGGAATCCGGCTGGGATGTTAAACATCTTTTAAAATTAATGGTGATGTCGAGGACTTACCGGCAAAGCTCTCAACGCTCCTCGTTACAGCAACAGCAGGACCCGGAAAACTTACTCTTATCTTACAGCCCCCGCTTCCGATTGCAGGGAGAATTCATCCGTGATCAGGCTCTGTTTGTGAGTGGACTACTTACCGACCAAACCGGAGGGGCAAGCGTAAAACCTTACCAACCGCCGAACATTTGGAATGAGGTCAGCCTCAACGGTGGGCTTCGATACCGCCAAGACAAAGGGGAGAACTTATATCGAAAGTCTATGTACACGTATTGGAAAAGAAGCGCTCCGATGCCCAATATGATGATTTTCGACTCACCCTCCCGGGAGAAATGTGTGATCCAACGCGCTCGCACCAACACACCGCTCCAGGCCTTGGTTACTCTGAACGACCCTCAGTTTGTCGAAGCTGCCCGAAAATTAGCCGAACGAATTCTCACTGAGTCAGCTGAAACTTCGACAAGAATTGACAGAGCCTATCAACTCTGCACCTCACGCAAGGCAAACTTACGTGAGCATGCGGTGATTGAAAAACTGTTGGAGGATCAACGCCAACGATTTACTGAATCTCCGGAAAACGCGAAACAACTTCTGGAAGTTGGCGAATCCCCGAAAGCAGATTCAATTACCGAAATTGACTTGGCTGCCTGGAGCGTCATTTGTCAAATGATCCTTAATTTAGACGAAACCCTGACACGTAACTGACCGAGCAAATCAATGAACTTTGAAACGGAATCTCGTCGCCGATTTTTACTTCGCTCCGGAAATGGAGTCGGAGCGATGGCGCTCAGTACTCTGATCAATCCCAATTTAATCGGTAGCCTGAACGCGAATGAACAGAATCGTTCCCACCCCGGATTGCCTCAATTTCCAAACTTCGCTCCCAAAGCGAAAAGGATAATCTATCTCTTTATGGCTGGCGGACCGAGCCATATCGACACGTTTGACTACAAACCGGAAATGCGAAAATTTCATGGAGAAGAACTACCCGACTCCGTCCGTCAGGGCCAGCGCTTGACTGGAATGACTAGTGGGCAAAAGTCATTTCCTTGTGTTGCTCCAATGTTTCAGTTTGAAAAATTCGGCGAACACCAAACCTGGGTTAATAAAGACCTCCTCCCCAATACTGCTGCCGTCGTCGACAAAATTTCAATTGTCAAATCAATGTACACCGAAGCAGTTAATCACGACCCGGCCATAACCTACATCAATACTGGCGTCCAACAACAAGGAAAACCGACCCTCGGTTCCTGGTTAAGTTACGGACTGGGTAGCGAAAACGACAACATGCCTGCCTACATTGTGATGATCTCACGGGGGAGGGGACAACTTCAAGCATTATATGACCGGCTTTGGGGCTCCGGTTTTCTACCTTCCAAACATCAGGGAGTAAAACTGCGGAGCAACGGCGAACCTGTACTTTACTTAAATAACCCACCCGGCATCGACCGCGCTGGACGGAGACGCATGCTAGACAGTCTGAATGAATTAAATCAAGGAACTTTTGATAAATTCTCAGACCCGGAAACCCAGGCTCGCATTGCACAATTTGAAATGGCGTTTCGGATGCAAACCGAGGTTCCCGGTTTGATGGACATTTCCCAGGAATCGCAACATGTCAAAGATCTTTACGGGCCGGACGTCGAAAAACCGGGCTCCTTTGCGAGGAACTGTCTTCTCGCACGTCGCATGGTCGCCAAAGGCGTACGCTATGTCCAACTCTTCCATCGCGGCTGGGACCAGCACGGTTCGCTTCCCTCAAAACTGCGCCAACAATGCCAGGACATTGATCGACCCGCTGCAGCCTTGATTCGTGATTTGGAACAACAAGGTATGCTCGACGACACTCTCGTCGTTTGGGGCGGCGAATTTGGAAGGACTATTTATTCGCAGGGAAAGTTAACCAAAGATAATCACGGCCGTGACCACCATGGAAGATCCTTCTCGATGTGGATGGCTGGGGCGGGTATTAAACGCGGCTATGAATACGGAGCGACCGACGAACATAGCTACAATATCACGGAAAACCCCACCCACATTCGTGACCTCAATGCTACGATCTTGCATCAACTGGGCATCGACCACAAAAAGTTAACCTTTAAGTTTCAGGGGTTAGACCAACGATTAACCGGTGTAGAAGAGGAAGCTCACGTAATTAAGGGCATTTTATCCTGATTTTTAATTGGGTTGAAAATCCCGACCCCATTTTTGAAACCCCAATGACCTAGATTGGTGTTGAATCGCATCTCAATGCACTATCCAATGACGGCTTCTGAGTGAATTACAGGAGCCGTCAATGCGATACTACCGATATTGGGCTAAAGCTAATTCTACCCGGCTACGCCCGAACAATTACCCTGTCACCGCCTGGGGATATTCAAACGACAGCCAAGCTGATGCCGAACATCTGGCATTACAGCGAGCCGATATGAAAATATCGGAACTCCAACAGCAACCAACCGATGAAGAAGCCTACGGCTATGGCCTGGACGCTCTCCCCGAACAGTTGATTGAGGAACTTTCGCTTAACGACCAAGTTGCTGCGATCATTACTCGCAACAATTATGGGTCACTCGTCCTAAATGCAGGTAACGTCTTATTTGCGGACATTGATCTCCCCGAACCCAAACTTGGCTTCTGGGGTGGATTAAAACTGATGTTTGGTAATAAACCAGACGATTCGGCAAACGCCCCCGCAATCGCCACCGACTTACTTGAAAAAATTCAAAACCTCTGTGCAGAGAATCCAAATTTCGGCTTACGTCTATACAAAACCAAAGCTGGCTATCGCGCCGCGATCACTCATACATCATTCGAACCAGGTTCCTACGAGGCAAACCAATTACTGGAACGGCTTGGCAGCGACAAACTCTATGTCCGACTTTGCGAACGCCAGTCGTGTTTTCGAGCCCGCCTAACCCCCAAACCGTGGCGGATTCAAATGTCATCGCCACCCACGAGATTTCCATTCAAAACCCCGCAACACCAACAATGGTTCGAGGAGTGGGTCGTGAATTATGAAAAAGCCTCGAAAGCCTATTCCGTCTGCACAGCAATTGGTGAATTTGGAAATACCCAAATCGCAGACAATGTTGAACTCGTCCTTCAAGTTCACGACCTGTACTGCTGTGGAGACTCAACCAAACTAGCCTAAGCCTGCAATCACTTACGACGATAAAGCCAGACGAAATCACCTGAATCGTACGGAGATACTCTGAGTTTTGAGGCCTCGCGACTGAGTTTCGAGTAAGCCCGCATTAATTGTTTATAGTCTTCATCATCGCGAGATTCCTCTCCCGAAGCACTTATTTCTTCCGACATTTGCCTCACCATGGGCATCATCGATTCCATTTTTTCAGTGAGCTCTGCAAGTCTCGCTTCCTGCTCAGCAGTCAATACAGGTACGTCTTCTTTTTCCCAGGAACAACGCCCCCCGACAAGCAGATCAAGATCTCCATCTTGGTCGTAATCAACTGCGTCGATATGAAATGACGAACCCGGCTGAGTTGGCTGCCCATTAGTCGTCGGCACCCGTTTTACATAAGAGGAGTCATCAATTGGTTCAATCAACACCTCAGCAGATTCAAACTGCGGATCCGCTTTAGAGCCAACATTTTTATAATAGAAAACACCACCTTTGGAACCGCCACAGAGCAGATCGAATTTCCCATCACCGTTCCAGTCTACCACTCGCGGAGTCGACAGCCCCCCGTCGATAACCATCGGTTCACCATTTGCCTTAATCACAGAATTTTTCATTGCAAACTTCGGCTCAGTCGCGGTCCCTTCATTGATCCTTAGAAAAAGTCCACCTTCGTAATAGCCGCCAAGAACAAGATCGAGATCGCCATCACCCTCCCAATCTACCGCAGCAACCGAAGTGCAATGCCCTGATGTGCCGGAGCGATCCGACTGATCCCATTTTTTATCGACCGTATTCCAAAATGCAGAGATCAAAACATCCTGTTCGTCACGATCCTTCAAAGCAGTAGAGGGTAAAAATCCTTTCTCGCTACCTTCGATCCAATGAGGAGATCCACTAAAACTGCCGACCAACACATCATGATTCCCATCGCCATTGAAGTCCACCAACTGTGAACTCATACCGACACATCACCAATTGGAAACCTTGACTTTTTCTCCGTCACTCAACTTCAGTGGAATGTGTGTACTCCAGACCGGATCAGATTTCTCATCACTTAGGTTTTCATAAACATTGAGACTTCCAAAAATATCACCCACAACCAACTCAAGTTGACCGTCTCGGTCGATATCAAACATCGCAGGTGAAGGATACATTTGCCGGGCAGCATCATTTAAAAACTGATCTCCAACCTTCAAACGAACCGGCGCTTCAAAAACCTCTTCGTCA
>JAALLA010000277.1 GCA_011087765.1 Pirellulaceae bacterium | reverse complement strand
TTGCCAATGGTAGCATTGGGGGCCAGTCTCTCAGCGGATGATGGACGGCCAAACATCATTGTCTTTTTTGCCGACGATCTTGGTTACGGCGAGCTTGGTTGTCAGGGGAACCCGGAAATCCCAACGCCCTATATCGATTCGATTGCAGAGAGTGGTGTTCGTTTCACTGCAGGGTATGTGGCCGGGCCGAATTGCAGCCCGTCGCGGGCGGGGTTATTGACCGGCCGCACACCAACCAGATTTGGATATGAATTTAACCCAATCGGGGCCCGAAATGAGGAGCCTGGGATTGGATTGCCGAGTAAAGAAGTGACGATCGCAGAGACCCTGCAAGATGCTGGCTACACCACGGGGTTGATTGGAAAGTGGCATCAGGGTGGAGGTGCTGAGTACCATCCTTTTCGACACGGGTTCGATGAGTTTTTCGGGTTCACTCATGAAGGGCATTATTTTGTGCCACCTCCATGGAAGGGTGTAACCACCATGTTGAGGCGGAAAAGTCTACCTGACGGAAGTAAGGGACGCTGGGAAGGGGAGAAACGACTGATTTACTCCACTCATATGAAAAGTGCCGAACCCGACTACGATGCCAACAACCCGATCGTTCGTGGCGGGCAGCCCGTCGTTGAATCTGAATATTTGACCGATGCGTTTACTCGCGAGGCTGTTGATTTTATTGACCGCCACGACGATAAGCCATTTTTTCTGTATCTAGCCTACAACGCAGTTCACAGTCCTCTTCAAGGGGCGGACAAATATATGAAAAAATTTGCTCACATCGAGGATGTGCATCGCAGAATATTTGCGGCGATGTTGGCCAATATGGATGACAGTGTAGGGGCGGTTATGAATCAGCTACGAAAGTCTGGTTTGGAAGAAAATACGCTTGTCTTTTTCCTTAGCGATAATGGTGGCCCAACCCGTGAACTTACCTCGAGCAATCTTCCATTGCGTGGCGAGAAGGGGCAAATGTATGAAGGAGCGATACGCGTGCCCTATATGGTGCAGTGGAAGGGGAAGATACCGGCAGGAAAGGTTTATCATCAACCTGTTTCCTCGTTCGATATTTATGCCACTGCGGTCGCCAACAGTGCTGGCGTTTCGATTCCGGAGCAAGTGGAAGGTGTTGATTTGTTACCGTTTTTGAAAGGCGAAGATCAAGGTCGTCCTCATGAAACCCTGTTTTTGCGCCAGGGCGGAAAGGCTGCGATGCGACATGGCGATTGGAAGATTGTCAGGATGGGAAAACGCTTGCAGGCAGGTGGTGCGAAATGGGAGCTTTATGATTTATCCAAAGATATTTCAGAGCAGACCAATCTTGCCGGTGTTCATCCAGAAATTCTTGCAGAACTCATTTCCCGTTGGAATGAGATGAACTCTGAAATGGTTGACCCGCTGTTTTAGTTTCGCCCGCCGGGACGTAGCTGTTGGGTGAACGCTTCGATTTCTTGATTGTCCAAGGCTCCATCGAGGTTGGTGTCAGCGCGATCGATAATCCGCTGCATCATTCCCGGGATTTCATCTTTGGTTAAGATCCCATCTCCATTGGTGTCCATCGATTTCAGACGAGAAAGGACTCCCGACGCCATCCCTGAGCGTCCACCACCTATGCCTCCCATGGGTGCCTGACGTGTTGGATTAAGTCCCATCTCAGATTGAGTTAGCTGGCCATCTTGATTTTTGTCGAGGGACTCGAGCGCCAGAGAAGCCTGGTTTAATTCTGCTGGAGATAGCTTTCCATCTTGATTGGAGTCGAGTGTCTGCGTCACGAGACTGCCAGAAATTTCGGGTAATTGTCCTGCGGCAGATTTTGCTAAACCGGTTCCTCCTTTTTTTTGCAAGGCTTCAAAATCTTTGATCGCTAAACGCCACAAGCCTTGACGGTTGACCGCGGCGTAAATGAACTGATTGTCAATAGCCATCGCCCAGACTCCGATGCCACCACGGGGAAGATTGGCACTGGCATCGAACCAGTTTTCTCCATTATTGGAACTGATGTAAACGGTCCCGCTGCCCCGAAAGGCACCCGCAGCAACGAGACCATTTCCAATCGCAAAAGAACGCGCGTTGGCAGAGCCTAGTGTCGGACTCCATGTTTTCCCTAAATCGGTACTTCGATAAGTGCCACGATTTGTGCCAGCGAAGAGAGCCTGATCATTTCCAATGATAGCTCGAGAGTGAACGTTGGCTGGGATTCCATTGTTCGCGGCAGACCAGTGATTACCTCCATCGGAGGAAATGTAGATGCCAGCTCCATCGGTCGAAGCGACCAGTGTTTTTTCCAAACATGTTAAAGCACGTACATCGGGGTTGGATAATCCATTGCTGGAATCAACCCATGTTTTTCCCTTGTCGTTAGTTTTGAAAACGCCTGCTGGCGTTCCACAAAAAATAGTACCGTCGAGTGAGGTCAACCCGTTTGAGCTTTTCTTGGATGTTTGCCGAACAATAGGAAGTCCGTTTGATCTTTTCTCCCAGTTCTTCCCGCTGTCGTTTGAAAAGTAGACACCGTCTGCACTACCCGCAACAAGCCATCCATCGAGACTGATAATCGATCGGAACAAACGGTCGAATCTTGTATCCAACAGTCCTGTACTGCGATGCGTTATGTTGTCGCCATGGTCATTTGACCAGAGGATTCCCATTGCGTTGGTGCTGGAGTTGGGTAATCCACCGGTACCAATAACCAATTCATTGTTCGCGTGGACGGCTAAGGCAAACACCTCGGGATGCTCGTTCGGCAATGGGATTTCCGTCCATTGGCCAAGTATGGATTCCGTTGGGAGAAACAAAAGGGTGAAGGTGAATAGCAGCGTGTAAAGATATTGTTGCATTGTTTTTCGAAGCCTTGATGACCAGTCAGGTTTAAGTTTCGCTACATTGCCGAGCTGATTTTGGTATTACTTTGGCATTTTATTTTTATTGGTTTTAGGCATGCTGTTGATGGCTGCCTGGAGCTTGAGCCGTGCGGCCTCTGCGACGGGTGTGCCTTTGCCGACCGCGATATTATTAGTCTCGTATCGATCCGCCACCGCGATAAATTTACCATGGGAATAGAGTTTGAAGTTCTGATCTTGAGCCCAAATGATGTACGGTTTTCCCTCACCGTGTTTGGTGGCAGCCTCTTTTTTCTTTGGGTAGTAGTACTGGAAGACCCATTCTCTTGGACTGCCCGGTTTGCCGGTGCATTGTGGCCAGAAACTTTGTCCATCGAGTGTCACCTCCGGCAGTTTCGCGTTTCCAACCTCGGCTAGAGTAGGGAGGAAGTCTGAGAAATCGACAAGATCATCTGTCTCGACTCCTGGGGTGACCGTCCCGGGGCAATTAACGATCAAAGGTGCGTGACATCCGCCATCGGTTGGGTACGCCTTTTCTCCCTTTCGAATTTCACCGTTGTATGGATAGCTCAAACTGGTGTGCGTGCCATTGTCGGTTGTAAAGATAACAATGGTGTTGTTCCGTAGACCATTTTTATCAAGGGTGTCGACCAGTCTTTGAACGCATTTGTCCATATAACTGACCATGTCCCGGTAATTGTCTGCGGCGTTTTTGTGTTTTCGGTTTTTACTGTCAGGCGTTGGGAGAAACGGTGAGTGTACGGAGAGCATCGGATAGTAGGCAAAAAAAGGTTTGTCCCTCTTTTGCTCGATAAACTCAATTAGAAAGTCCGTGCATATTTTTGGTCCGTAAGAGTTCTCATCAATCGCTACTTTTTTTCCATCACGAAGAAGACTTGGGTTCCAGTATCGAGAACGCTCAGTGCCTGGGTAGTTCCAAAGACAGAACGTATCAAAACCACAGTCGGGGGCGAGAGCGCCGTTGTTCCCGTGCAGTTGCCACTTTCCAGCGATTGCTGTGGCGTAACCTGCTTCCTGCATCATCGTACCGAAGGTCTGCTCTTTGGGGTCAAGTTTTCCAAAAACAGTGTAATTACGAATGTTGTCCCGCCCCGTCATGATTTTGACACGACTCGCAGTGCAAACGGGTTCGGAGTAGCAGAAGTTAAACTTGACGCCGGTTTTGGCAAGCTCATCGAGGCAGGGCGTTTTAAAATGGGTGCTGCCGTAGCAACCAATGTTATCGTAGGCGATGTCATCCGCCATGATCAAAATAATATTTGGTTGCGCCCGCTTGTTAGGCGGCTCCTTGGCTTGCAATGGAGTCAGTGACGAAGCGGTAACGATTGCTGATAAAAAAAGCATCCAAAGTCTAAGCATCATGAGCGATTTCCATTGTTCCAGGAGAGAGTGACTAATCGATCAGGCGTATTTGTTTGAGGATGGCATGTCCCTCGGGAGATGTGAGATCGATTTTGCCACGAGTTGTTTCGTCGATAAGGGTTACTTCAAACGTTGCAATCTTTGACCATTCCAATTTTTTCTTATCCGCACTTTTAAATTCTGCGGCGGAGATGACCAGTTCTCTCGGTTGATCACCGGCAATGCGAGTCGTGTACGAGAAATTACCAAGGTTGTTCTCGCGACTCAGGAACTGACTACTGACGGTTAAACGAAGGGCTAATTGTTTTCCCTGTGGATCGATTTTAATTGCCAATTTCTTATTGGGAGATCGATCAATTTGAGGGTTTTGAAATTTGTAGGTCTTGATGCTTCTTTGATCGCGACTCGACCAATCACGGGCGCCGTTGCTAAAGTCCTCAAAAATCAAGTTAGGGTCGGCAATGCTCGCGAGGGAACTCAGGTTAATGGAGTCTGGGATGAAAGATTGTTCTTCTGAATTGAGGACGAATGTGTTGGTTTCCCCTCGCTCGAGTGCTTGTGTTTCATCCAGTTGGTAGCGACAGATTGCGAAAAAATAGATGGGTAGGTCAGCGCGGAGCGGAACCTGAGTCGACCAAATTCCCTTTGCCGATTTTTCGTTGGCTCGAATCCAGAAGCGAGTTCTGGAATTGGGGTCATAGCTGTAATAGATTTCTGTATTAATTAGCCTGTCCTGATCATTTGGGGTTACCGTAAATGTGGCAGAGGAGAGGAAGGAAGACGTATTGAGCGCCAAGGTAGAGGAAGATCGGAAGAGCGGCGGGGAGGGAAAGGGGGGGCCGGGGGGGGGGGGTGGGGGGGGGGGGGGGGGGGGGGGGGTGTGGG
>JAALLA010000276.1:2374-5111 GCA_011087765.1 Pirellulaceae bacterium | reverse complement strand
AAGATCTCTTCATCGTCGCGAGGGTTTACGTAGATATCCGCAAAATACCAACCAATTCGAGAGAAAATCATCAACTCATCTTCGTGCGTCCGCGACCAAGTTGTTCCACCGTCTGAACTCTTGAAGACCTGCGCCGCTCCCTCTTTGATGCGTCCACGATGATCTACCAAAGCATAAACTTTATTAGCGTCAGTTTGTGATACCGCTACACCGATCCGGCCTATCGACTCACCGGTCGGCAATCCACCTTCACACCGGTTCCATGTCACCCCCGCATCGGCACTGCGATACACTCCACTACCAACCCCGTTTACGCTCGGATAGTTTTCCCACATCGAGGCATACAATACATCGGGATCATTCTTTGCCCACACAATATCATTGGCTCCCGTCCGCTCATTTACGAACAAGACATGCTCCCAGGTCTCCCCGCCATTGTCAGTACGGTATATTCCCCGATTCGAATTCTCGGACCACAAATGCCCAAGAACAGAAACAACTACAATCTCAGGATTAGTTGGATGAACAGCGATCTCGCCAATATGCCAAGAATCAGACAAACCGAGATGTCGCCAATGCTCACCACCATCGTCAGAACGGTAGATTCCAGTTCCGGGAATCGTAAAGTTCCTCGCCTTTTTAAGACTTTCCCCTGTCCCTAAATAGATGATTTCAGGATTGGAAGGCGCGAGCGCAAAATCTCCAATTCCGTACGAGGCTTGGTCGTTGAAAATAGGCCGCCAGTTGATTCCATTGTTGGTCGACTTCCATAAGTTCCCCGAACCAAACGCAACGTACAAATGCCCCGGTCGCGACGCGTCGAGTTGCACCGCCTCAACTCGTGCTGAATTGACAACGGGACTCACATTGACCCAATCGAATCCAAACTCTGTCACAGCTCGCATTTTTTGATAATTAGCAAAGCTCTGAACCAACGGGGAAGTTGGCTGCTGGCCATTGGCCATGCTGACCATTGCGAAAAAAACGTAGAGAATGAAACACGACGGAAAGAAACTATGGGCAATGGTTTTCATGAAATTGGAAAATCCCTAACATTAACTTTGGCTGACTCCTCTAGTTTACCGCATATATTTTTCAGCCGATATCACGGTTGCGAAAACTGTTCCCGAGCCGACACTCCCTTTGAAAATCAAATGCCGATTGCGGTTCTAAACGGCCATCACAACCTCTCGGTTGCCAAAATCGGATTGACCAATCAACAACTGCGACCGCTCCCTTAGGATTTCCACCACGAAGTCTTGGCCTAAAAACAAGCATTTGAAGATGGCGGAGATTATGCGACCTCTCATTGATAACTTGTTTTAAGAACATGAACCGTTAAGATAATTGCTGCAGATTGTTGTAGCGAGGCATGTGAGATACCCCTTATTTAATTCGATTCCGGTTTGATCGTTGCTTTGGCTTACAACAGATTCCCGAAATCATCTCTAGCTCTGCTTTAAATGCCCTCTCAAACGACTGTCAGCCGAACTGACCACAATTCCACACGCTTCCTAGTTAAAACGCATGGGTTTGTACTTCCCCTGATCGCTAACGGCAATTAAAAAATCTTCGCATCGACAGTCGTCGGCAAAGAGAATCTGAGTCTACTTTATACTCCGCTTTTGGGCATAAATTTCAAATGAATAAACTTGCATCAGGATTGACGACCATCTGGTTTCTATTAGCGGTTGGCTATTGCAACCCCACGCTTCACGCTCAAACTCCACTTAAAGTGTTTGTTCTAGTTGGCCAATCCAACATGGAAGGGCACGCAAAACTGAGCACGATTCCTCATATTGGGATGGACCCTAGCGGCAAAGCCATGATGAATGAAATCCTGGCTGATGACGGAACTCCCAACGTGATTGACGACGTTTGGATTTCCTATCTTTCAACGAAAGGAGTCAAATCCGGGCAGTTAACAACTGGCTTCGGTGCTGACGATAATAAAATTGGTCCAGAATTAACCTTCGGCATCTACATGCAAAAACGGCTAAACGAGCCAGTCTTAATTATCAAAACGGCCTGGGGCGGAAAGAGCATTAATACTGATTTCCGTTCTCCCAGCGCCGGGCCGTACCGGTTTGATCAGGACACGCTCGCTCGCTTAAAAGAGCAAGGGAAAGATATTGAAGCGATCAAACAAGACAAAATTAAAGCCACTGGATTCTACTACCGGCAAACCGTCGACCACGTCAAATCTGTGCTTAAGGATATCAAATCTGTCTATCCAAACTACGACGCCTCACTTGGCTACGAACTCTCGGGAATCGTCTGGTTTCAGGGATGGAACGACATGGTTGACCGCTCAACCTATCCAACCCGAGATCAACCCGGTGGGTACGACGCCTACAGTTCCGTATTGGAAAATTTCATTCGAGACATTCGGAAAGATCTTTCCGCCCCCAACTGCCCTTTTGTTATTGGAGTAATGGGTGCCGGAGGCCCGGTTGCCAAATACACCAAAGACCAACAAAGATACGCCAGCGTCCATCAAAACTTTCGTGATGCAATGGCGGCCCCAGCTGCTAAACCTGAATTCAAAGAAAAAGTCGTTGCCGTCCTCACGGAAGACTCCTGGGACCTTGAATTAGATTCGATCCTCAAACGTGATAATGCCATCCGTAATAAGATTAATCAAGCCAAGAAAAATGATTCATTACTCGAATTGGCAAAACAATTAAATCAAGGCAAAGAACTGAATTCAGCTGATTTAGAAGTCTTCAAAACCTTA
>JAALLA010000276.1:0-2274 GCA_011087765.1 Pirellulaceae bacterium | reverse complement strand
GTCGATCTTTCCGTCTCCTACAACTGCCGCTTCGCATGGCTTGATGTGAACCTGACAAAAGTGTTGGCGGCCATACATCGAAATTGATTCGTAGATATCTTCAAGCGGATAAAGATTTCCCGTGTCGTAATAGATCTTAAGATGCTCTGGATAATCGAGTCGAGAGAGAAGCTCAACGACTCGCTTCGTTGTAACGGGAGCTTCAATTCCGATCACGACCTTTTTAGATTTTGCGTAAGGAAGTAACTCTGTCATAAAATCAGCGACTCCGCTGATCGTTTCATCACCCGTTTGAAACTTCGACGGCCCAAAGAAGGGGAATAGCATTATTTCAACACCAAGTGCTTCACATGCATCAATCGTTTGTTTTGCAATCCTCATTGCCAATTCCCGATCCGCTCCCCAAATTTCACATTTATTCAAACTACCTGCACACAGTGAAATGACTTTCACTTGATGCTTTAAAGCTGCTTCCTTCCACCGTTCAATAATTTCCTTGTCGCGCGTGAGTTCCAAATTAAAATCGGCAGGAATTTTTTTTATCTTCTTTCCCGCCGGCATACCAGAATGCATTTGAATTGCATTGTATCCCGACCTTCGCGCATCCTCAAAACTCGAGGCATCAGCCCGTTTATTAAATGCGGTTTCCATTACCGCAATTTTCAGGTCGTCTTGATTAGTAGAAACAATCGGAGTCAGCACGATGTTTCGGTAGGCCACCGAGGTATGGTCACCTTGCAAAAATATTGGGCCCGGTAAATCTTCAAATGGAGAAAGTGCCCCATTGGTACAACCTTCAATAGGTTGGTTATCGATGACTTTTTTATCATTCAAGATCACCGTCACATGCCGATCTACAAGCGTAATGTCGTAGGAGTTCCACTCACCGCCCGGCTTTCCCGAATTGTCTAAGGGCGAAATGCGGCCAAAAACCGAACCCACGCCTTGAATGCCCTGCATCCTACTATCTCGATCAACAACTTGAACTTCGTAAACGCCACGCAAGTAGATACCACTATTTCCACCTTTCGGAACGTTAAAATCAATCTTCAAATTGAAATCGGTAAATTTTGAAGTTGTTCGTAGATTGCCAAACGTTGAATAAGGAGAAAAATCAGTCTTTGGAGTGGTGTTGCGAAGCTCTCCATCTACAACTTCCCAACCATTTTTTTGCGAGCGATTGACGGGTTCCCAACCCTTGAGATCGACTCCATTGAAAAGAACTATAGGCTTTCCAAATTTTAACAATTCTAAGTTGGGGCGGGTTGGTAACCGCCCAACCCGCTTTCCCTCGTAACCAAATCCCTTTCCATTAGGAAGGGAATACTTAATCAAAAGCCGATCCTTTTTGAGCACTCCTTCATGGTGAATCTTAACTCGATCACCCGTTGGAGGCCCACCGGGATATTCTGGCTCACCCACTCGGATTAAGCGTTTGAAGGAAAATTCTGAATTGTCCTTGATAGCCAACTCAAACAATCTCTTGCCACCTCCCACCGTCCATAATTCACCCTGCGGAATTCCATCCACTTGCTTGAGTGTCAACCAACCCGACGCGCCTGAGGGCATTTCAATCGCCCAATTTCCATAGATTCCATCGAAAGGAACCAAATTAGTTTCTTTGACCTTCGATGCAGCGTCCCGGCCAAACGATACCAGAATTATCATCACCAATATTGAAATAAAACTCTTCATGTTAATCTCGCTGAATGCCAATAAGCTCGCGACGGGATGGACGGTTATCTGCTTGAGTTTAACACACCAACCACTCCAGTTTCAAACAATTTACTTTCTCGAAACCAACAAGAGAGAGGTTGCGAATTTCATTAAAAAGGAAAGACTTATTCAGTTGTTCCCAAACAACGAAATCGAAATGAAAACTAACCGGTGACAGGAGACAGAATCAATTGTCCCTACAAGTCGCATCTACCTCAGTTGCTGGGAACCACGTCACTTTAATCAGGACCGCCAAACTAATTTACTTTGGCCAGTCCTTAACCCGATCGACGGCACGATGAACTAATGGGTCTATCAAAGTTGCCAGGTTCTTTCCATTACTTCCATCCCTTGTATTAAAAAGGACTGCCCAGTTTAGTCCGTCATGGCGACGAACCAATAACGTCGAGGTGCCCGGCAACGAACCGTTGTGCCAGGTATTTACTCGGCTAACACCGTCTACACGACGCACAAGCCACCCGCAACCATAAAAAACGTCCTTATCATCGCCCGTTGGATTCTTGAAGATCTCAGACACAATCGGTTTAGTCAAAAATC
>JAALLA010000035.1:16506-27822 GCA_011087765.1 Pirellulaceae bacterium | reverse complement strand
CGGATGGCCGCTGGGTATCCTGAAACATTTTCTCAACACAAGATCACGCTGCGGCAGCAACGGTTGTCGGCAAGAATGGTACGGTGGATGAACCGGCTGGAATTGCAGTTTTTGCTTGGAAAAACGAGAGTTTGGAAGAGTACTGGGCCTGCACTGAAAAGGCACTTGATTTCGGTAATGGACTCGGCCCAACTCAAATCGTAGACGACGGTGGCGACGCCACAATGTTGATCCACAAAGGTGTTGAGTTCGAAAAAGCGGGTGCAGTTCCTGGACCGGAAACAACAAATAACACGGAATTTAAGGAAGTCTTAAAGACCCTTGCCTGGTGTCTCGAGCAAAGCCCTCAGCGTTGGACAAACGTTGCCAAAGGGTGCCACGGTGTTTCAGAGGAAACGACAACCGGAGTTCACCGGCTAGTAGAGATGGCAAAAGAAGGTTCACTTCTGTTTCCAGCTATCAACGTCAACGACTCGTGCACAAAGAGCAAGTTCGACAATCTTTACGGCTGTCGTCACTCGTTGATCGATGGTCTCAATCGTGCGACGGATGTCATGATGTCCGGTAAAGTCGCGGTTGTGTGTGGCTATGGCGATGTGGGGAAGGGATGCGTCCAGTCGTTGGCAGGCCAGGGTTGCCGCGTGATCGTCACCGAGATCGATCCGATCTGTGCCTTGCAGGCCGCAATGGAAGGCTACCAAGTCGCCACAATCGAGGACACTCTTGATTTTGCTGATATCTACATCACGACTACTGGCAACTTCAACATCATCACTGCTGACCATATGGCAAAGATGAAGGACAAGGCAATCGTCGGTAATATCGGCCACTTCGATAACGAAATCGAAATGACTGAATTGGAAGGAATGACGACGAAAACCAACATTAAGCCACAATACGACATGTACACTTTCGAAGACGGACACAGCGTGCTCGTCTTGGCCGAGGGCCGGTTGTTGAATCTTGGCTGTGCAACGGGGCACCCAAGCTTCGTGATGTCAGCTTCGTTTACTAACCAAACCATTGCTCAGATCGATCTCGCATTAAACGCTGAGTCGAAGCCGACTTTGTCCGGTGAAACTTACGACGGTGGTAACGTCTACATTCTCCCGAAAATTCTCGACGAGAAAGTTGCTCGACTGCACCTTGATCAACTTGGAGTCAAGCTTACGACCCTAAGCAAAGAGCAGGCCGAGTATATCAACGTCCCTGTGGATGGCCCGTTTAAGCCAGAGCATTATCGCTATTAAACCTTTCGGTTTGGATTAAGCGAAATTTTAAAAATATCACGCCACCGAATGATCGGTGGCGTTTTTTTATGCGCTGAATTGGAGTTTTAAAGTTGTAGTTAGCTTTAATAGCAGTAAAGCTTTCAGAAAAAGGAAGCAAGGACAGGTCTGCGCGGTAGAATTGAGACACACGTGACCAATTTCAAATGCTCCAAAATTGAGCGAAAATGAGAAAGGTGACAGTTTTGTCAATCTATTTGGATCAGAAAACAAACACTCATGCAGATTCTCTTTTTGCACCATCAGTTTCTGCTTTTTTCATTCGTTGGATTTCTCGCATTGTCTATATCTGATCAAGGGGCACTCAGTCGGGCCGATGAGGTGTTGCCAATCGAATTGAGGCAGATAGCAGTCCAAATGCAGCGTTCAACCGAGACGTTGAAAGCTGAGGTCAAGGCAAATTTCAAAGGGGCTAGGAAATACGGAAAGTTGCTTTCGGTGGTTGCGAAAATTAGGTCGCGATCTGCGTCAATGATTCGGAAAGTCGACCGCGAATTGGATTATCGGTTGCCGGGCCGAGATGCTGAAAAAATCAAAAATTTAGCCTACGAATTGGGGGCTGAATACGATACGGCCCTCGAATTCTCAAAATTGGGAAAGGGGCGTCCCATAGAAGGTGCAACAGATCTGGCGGCAGATCAGATTTCAATTTTAATTAACCTTGCTGAACAACTTCAGTTCGTCTCCCACGTGACCCCTGGATTTGAACCAAGGGTAATTTCAAGTCAAACCGTTTCGCCGGAATTGGTCGTCCACGCTCCATACGACCCTGCGGTTGATGAAGCTCCCGGTCGTCCAGAATCTGTTCAAAGTGAATCTGTTCGCTCGGAGTCTGAGCCAACCGTGGTTCTCGAACCGGTCATGAGAAGCGTTTGGGAGAAGTGAGTCACGGGATCTTTTGGTTTAAGTGCGGCAGCATCAAATTAGCTAACTGGTTCAATCGTGAATCTCTGCGAAATAGGAATTTTCCTGATGATTCGTTTCTTGTTACACCGCAATTGTGCTAGCACTCCCCCTTGAGGCCCGGAACGGACTCGGTCATAAATCTAATCTGAGGCAATGCGAAAAACGTTGCGTCACTCGGTGGTTAAAGATTACACAACAGGAAAAATGATGGCTGACATTCAGGCGTTTCGTGGATTGAGATTTGACCTAAGCAAAGTTGGGTCTTTGTCGGATGTCGTCGCGCCGCCCTACGATGTGATTAGCGTCCAGGACTGTGCTGAGTTGTACGAAAAGAATGAGTTCAACGTGGTACGTCTGATCTTGAACCGTGGAGATAAGCTTCTGCCCGATCAGACCGTTTACGAACGAGCTGCTGAGCATTTAAAGAATTGGAAAAACGACGGCATACTGAGGCCTGATGGAGTTGGTGCGATTTATGTGTATCACCAGACTTTCAATGTGGATGGAATTGAGTATACACGCAGGGGCTTTATCGCTCGGGTCCGAATCGAACCCTTTGGACAAGGGAGTATCTACCCACACGAAAAAACTCATTCCAAAGTCAAGGAAGATCGCTATCGGTTGATGGAGGCGTGCAATAGTAATTTGAGTCCAATCTTTGGTATTTACTCAGATCAAGAGGGTAGCCCTCAGTCTATGTTGGATCTCGCAATCGAGGACAGGACGCCACTTACGGCGATTGATAAGGATGGGGTACGTCACGACTTGTGGATGGTGACTGATGCTAATGCGATCGCTGCGGCTGCCCAATCGATGGGGGCAAATTCGATCTATATTGCTGATGGTCATCACCGCTATGAGACGGCGACCTCGATTCGAGATTTCAGGCGAGAACGTGAAGACTTAGAGCCCGATCACCCAGTCGATTACACCATGATCATGTGTGTTGGAATGGACGATCCGGGGCTGGTTGTTTTACCGACGCATCGATTGTTCCGGGGCGTTCGACCGATGACATCCGCGAAATTAATTGACAAACTCAACGGTGCCTTTGATTGTGAAGTTGTGGGCACCGGTGTTGGCCTTGCCGGTGAATGCTGGGATGCGGTTCAAGTCGAGGGTGATCAATCCACGTTGGCGTTTTATTGCCGTGAAGATGACGCGTGGGTGCTAGCACGCATCCGTCTTGAGGGAGTTGAAATGATGGAGGGCCTGGCCGAAAAGAAGAGTGAGTGTTGGCAGAGCTTGGGCGTTGCCATCCTGCACGAGCTGGTAATGACGCACTTGCTGTCAGGCGGAGAGCTGCCCTCGCCCAGATATGTTCATGGAATCGAAGAGGTTGTTAGCCTCTTGCAGTCTGGTGATGGAAATGAACGAGACGCAACTGGCCAGCAGGGGACGGGCGATTATTTCGAGCTAGCCTGCCTGGTTATGCCAGCAACTGTCGCAGACGTTAAGTCGATTAGTGAGTCGGGCGAGCGGATGCCAGCAAAGAGTACTTACTTCTATCCCAAGTTGTTGAGTGGGTTGGTGATCAATCCCCTCGATTGATTGGGGCTGGTTTACCTGGTGAAGGTGTGCTTTCTCTCCGGTTAGCCATCCATTGCCAAAACGGACTCGAAGGCTGGCGGTTTTGTTAGTTCGGGTGGAATGGGAAGACGTTTCACGTGAAACGGTTCGGGGTGTTTTGGCTATTCGGTAAAACGAACCGGTTTGGGCCAAGTTTCACGTGAAACAAAGCGTACTGATTACAGAAAATAGCTAATTCTGGATCTCGATTGCTAATCGCTTGCTTAAGATTTGATTTGCTTCGTTCGTAGTTTCCGAAAGGACGGCAAATTCAACCCACCAGGATCAGCTAATTTGGCAAATTTTGGTTCACCCGATTACAAGCGTACGAGCTCCGTGATGCTTATCGATTCCGGGTGGCGGCTGGGGGAGCTGGATGGCCAGAGCGTTCCAAGGGGATGTTTGGAAGATGCGGTTTGAAAGTGCCAGCGTTTGAATTGAGGCATCGAATTGGGATAAATGAATGCAGGCTGTTTGGTCGTCTTTTGATTGGCATTTCACCGTATCGCCGATGGTGGTATTTTTCTCTCTTGGTTAAATAATCCGCGAATCCATAGGTCGTGCAGTGGCGAGAACATTGTGTGTAGCTAACCAGAAAGGGGGCGTCGGTAAAACGACGACTTCGATCAATTTGGCTGCATGCCTTGCTTTTTCCGGGAAAAAGACCTTGTTGGTCGATATGGATCCTCAATGCAATTCTACCTCTGGAATTGGATTGAAACCTGTTGAGCGTCATCCGCTAGTGATTGACGAACCGATTCGCAACAGTATCGTTCCGACCAAAGTTGATGGGCTTAGCCTATTGCCGGGGGCGAGATCCTTTCGGGATGTCGATGTGCTAGCAGGTGGTGGTGCGGATGAAGCCCGGATCCTGGTGGACCATTTGGAGGTTGGGACGTCCGATTATGATTTTGTGTTGATTGATTGTCCGCCTTCCGTGGGGCATTTGACTCAGACGGCTTTGGCGGCATCGAGCGAAGTTTTTATGCCGATTCAGTGCGAGTATTTCGCAATGGAGGGTTTGACTCAGATGATCGAAGTGATTCGAGGGGTCATGCAGGAGAGCCCAGGAAAGTTGAGTTTTGGCGGTATTTTGTTGACGATGTACGATCCTTCGCTGGAGTTGACAGCGGAGGTCGAGTCGGAGGTGCGCGAGTTTTTTGGAGAAGTTGTTTTCGACACCGTAGTGCCCCGGGATCCGATGGTGACCGAGGCGCCGAGTCACGGTTTAAGCGTGCTGGATTACGCGCCGCGATCAAGGGGTACTAGGGCTTATATAGAATTATGCATGGAGGTTTTGGAGCGTGACTAGGAAAAAAAGATTAGGGCGAGGTTTGGAAAACCTATTGAATACAACGCGCGATACTGAACCTTTGGAAACGATTTCGATCAGTCAGGCATTTGTTCAGCCTGGCAGAGAGGTGCCTTCTCCCGTGGTTGAGGAAGAGAAGCCGGATGGAGACATTGTCCATTTAAATGTCTATGAAATTGAGGATAATCCTTCTCAGCCTCGTCGAGTATTTGGCGAGACAGAAATTGCCTCACTCGCTGAAAGTTTAAAAGAACACGATATTTTGCAACCTATTTTGGTGAGGGTTGTCGACGGTCGGTATCAGTTGATCAGTGGTGAAAGGCGTTTACGGGCCGCCATCAAGGCGAATTGGCAAACGATCCCGGCGCGGTTACGTGAGGCGGATGACCGCTTGGTTTCGGAGCTCGCAATTGTTGAGAATCTTCAACGGAAAGATCTCAATCCCAGTGAGAAGGCGCTCTCGTTTCGCCGCTATCTAGACGAACATTTTTGCACTCAGGAAGATTTAGCAAATCGTTTGAAAATAGACCGATCCACGATCGCGAACTTGATGCGTTTGCTGGAACTTCCCCAGAGAATTCAGACTTCGCTTCAAGAGGGGAAAGTCTCTGCCGGTCATGCAAGAGCTTTATTGCCGTTGGGCGATGAGGGGGCTCAGCTGGAATTTTGCGGGAAGATAATTTCTGAGGGCTTGAGCGTTCGAGACACTGAGCGTCTGGTTGCCAATAAGATCTCGGAGGAGGATTACCCAGATAGTGGCCGCGCGGATCGACGAAAACGGACTCGCGACCTGCAGGTCGAGGCGCTTCAGCAAGAGCTAAAGGCAGCCTTGGGAACGAAAGTGTTGATTAAGCAGGGGGCCAAAGAACGGGGTAAAATTGTCATCCATTATACGAGTTTCAAGGAATTTGAACGGCTAAAGTCGGCGATTGAAGGCGAGGTCACGTCGGCTGGCCAGCGTGCGGCTTAGGGGTTCATGCTTCCCAATCCGGTTTGCAGCTATAATGTGAAAAAATACTTTGAAAAACCACGTTTTTGAACGCAAGAACCCGATTGCAAGAATTGCGTTTGATCTGTAGAGTTATGGGCTGTGAGACGCGACGTATCTGAGAAATCATTGGTCGCGTTCCTTCGGGGTGTAGCGCAGTCTGGCTAGCGCACCTGGTTTGGGACCAGGGGGTCGAAGGTTCGAATCCTTTCACCCCGACTTTCGAGGCTTTGTTCACGGATTCTAGAATCCTGGGAGCATGGGTTCTCGGTCGTCGTACCGAAAATGTCCGTTGTTTTATGAAAAGGCCGCTTTGATTCGAATGAGCGCACCACTCTATTTCGACGATATTTTGGTTGATTCTGTGTGGGTTAGCCCGCGGCGAACGATCACTGAAGCGGATGTTATTCAGTTCGCAACGATGACCGGTGATTTTAACCCGCTGCATGTCGATTACGACTTTGCCTCCAAAAGCCACTACCGTCAACCGATTGCTCACGGGTTGCTTGGTTTATCCTGGGTTGCCGGATTGGGTAGCCATTTTCCGCTGGTGAACACTTTGGCGTTCACTGCTGTTCGGAATTGGGAATTCTGTCGCCCGCTCTTTTTTGGCGATACGGTTTTTGTTGAAACGAAGTGTCTTGAAAAGGCATCTGCCGGTAGGCGTGCGGGAAAAGTCATTTGGCACCGGAAATTACTGAATCAAACGAATCAAGTCGTGCAGCAAGGGGTGTTTGAGACGCTGGTTTCAATGGAGCCAGCACAAAGCGCTGTCCCTAGGACTCACCTGCGATCGGACATTCACCACGCCGATGTCGCGGTTGGTCGCGATTCAGTCTCAAGCGACTAAGATGGCTTGGCGTTTTCGTTTGCTAGTTGGCTAACCTCAGCCATCGGCTCCATCTTCCTCGATTCGTTTACATTCGTTATCGAATTTCACATTCGCGTCGGAATGTTTACAACCTTCATCAAGCCATCGCCTGTTGGTTGAATTTTTCAGGTGGAAGCGTTACGTAGCCTAACGTTTAAAAAAGACGATTAATCCCTAACCGCTGCGTTGCTAATCGCCTGATTTTAGGTTGGCTCAATTGATTGTTTCACAAGCTCGTTTGGGAATTTTGATTCCTGATGTGATTTCATAGAGGCGGGGGCAAACCGATCCGTCTGGCTTAACGTCTTTGGCGGGGTGGTGTGATATTTTCCGCCTCGAAATTCAATCAGCCGGTTTATGAATAGGCTTCTGACTGCTAGCTGTCGGTCTAATCCCGATAATCACTACAAACTGTCTCAAGACCGATTGTTTTACTCGTCGATCAATTGATAGGTCTAGTTACCGCGCAGTGGGAGTTATTGCGCTTTGATTTCATTGAAATTATTCATGCAAACAAACAATACAAACAAATCGTCAATGAATACCGCTGAGATATTTAAACGTGGCAATGCGTTTATTGTGACCTCAATGTGTATCTTGGTGGTTTGTGTTTTGACCTGGCCGTTGAGCGTTAATAAGTTTCGATCTTCGTCATCCGTTCGCGTAATTACCAATCAGTCGCGGGAGGTAAAGGAGGGATTGGAAAAGCGAGTTGCGGTCCTTATTGAGTCGGAAACGACAGATGAGCAACTGACTGAATTACTTACTAAAGTCGCTCGCGTGGAACGCTTAAGGTCTACTCCCCTCGAAACGAAAAATTTTGATCTGATTCGTAAACGCCTGAAATGCGCGCTCAGTGAAAACGAGTTGGGGTATGATTTAGAGTTTTGCATTGAGGGTGGCGGGACGGGTGATGAATTGGAGTTCGTGAATTTGATCGCGAATCGATTTTCTAAAAGGTTGCAAAGTACAACCGCGCCGCAGCATGAAGCAAAGGCTCAACTTGCAACAATCATGTCGATTCGTAAAAAGCAGGATGAACGAATTGAAATGGCAAACTGGATGCTCGAGCAGGCCGAGGAACGTATCACCGGAGCCAGGGACGAATTAGGTTCAGCGCAAACGGGGATTGGTCAACTGGCTTCAGCCTCAGAGGCATCGGATAAATCTGCAGGGGCGTTTCAATTGGCATCGAGTCGAAAGAAATCAACTTCCATTTTAAAAACGGAAGAGTTAATCGGTGAAATAGATCTTGCCTCCATTAAAGACTTGTTTAGTGAAATGAAACAGGAAGCTGATTCGGAGGTTGGTCTAATTCGAAGGCTGGCAACCGAGGCGACTGCAAAATCAGGTAAGAATCCAATGATGGTTGCGGAGCCAACCCAAGGGATGATTCTCCCTTTAAACGTGGCTCCGAGTTTGAAGATGTTTGGGTTGCTGGGGTTGGTTTCGATCTGTCTTGGCCTGGTGGTGGCCGTGCGAATCGATCCCTTTGCAGCTCGAGGGTTTGAAAACGCTCGATCAATTGCGACGCGGTTAGAAGTTCCTGTGATTGCTCAAATCCGGTGGCAAGTGAAAAACTTCAACTCCGACCAGAAACTACCCGGTCTGCCATGGGCGAATCGCATCTCGATGGTGTGCGGTTTAGCTTTGCTTGGAATTGGAGTGGTCGTCACTGGTTTTGTGTTAATCAACCCAGCGGTAAGAGCAGCGTTTTACGAAGACCCATTAGTGGGGTGTTCCATGATTGTCAGGATATTTGTCGGATTTTGATCCGTTAATAAACGACTTGTATAAATGATTCCACAGGATTTGGTGATGTACGAACAAGTATTTAACTTTACCTCTCGCCCCTTTACCGCTGCTCCGTATGTAAAGCATTATTTTGCTGGAGAAGCAATTCAAAATGCGTTAGAGCAAACGCGTTTGAATGTGGACCGTGGAGCCGGACCTGTCGTCGTTGTGGGTGCCACGGGAACAGGCAAAACGCTTTTGCTTGCCATTTTGGAAGCGAGTTACCGTGATCAGATAACAGTTGTAAACCTCGCTTGCGCTCGTTTGCAGGAGCGTAAGGATTTGCTTCAAAGTATTCTCCATCGGCTACAACTTCCTTTTCAGGGACTGTCTGAGACTGAGCTGCGGTTTGCATTGATGGATTATTTAGAACCCAATCCCAATTGTGTGAACGGCATCGTTCTTCTCGTCGATGATGCCCATAGTTTGCCTGCCGGCCTGTTAGATGAATTAGGATTGCTTACTAATTTTGTTGCGGAAGGGCAGCCAAGAGTTCGGCTGGTTTTAGCCGGTAGTCACCGGCTGGAAGAGAACTTGAATGAAGCCAAGCTGGATTCACTGAACCAACGAATTGCGTCCCGTTGTTACTTGGAAAATATGTCGCGAAGTGAAGCCTCTCGGTATGTCGTGGAACATATCGCTCGCGTCGGTGGCAACGGAGAAAAATTATTTCCCGAGACTGCATGTCGTGCCATTCACGAGGCGACAGATGGTTATCCGCGACTTATAAATCAGGTTGCTGACCATGCTCTCATGTTAGCGGCGACTCGCGGTATATCTGAAATTACTGAGGATTGTGTGCGAGAAGCTTGGGCAGACGTGCAGAGTATTCCTGCTACTTTTCAGCCGCAAATGCCTGCCATCTCTGAGCCAAGTGATTTGAGTTCCGATGAGAATTGGAGCGTGCTCGAGTTTGGGCAACTTGATGATGGCGACGGTGACGATGCCGGTGTTGGGATTTTCCCGTCTGAAGCGGATAACGCTTCCATTCAGTATCCTTCTGCTGAAACTTCCTCGGCAGCGAACATAGAAGCAGAGACCGATTCGAGCCAGGCTGACACTGAACCCAGCGATGGTGATTTATTACCAATGGGGAGTGATTTTGATTCAGCGATCGGTGGTGCCGATATTAATAGTCTTGAACGGGAGCAGGCTCAGATTTTTGAGCAAGTCGAACGTGAACGAATGGAGATCTTTGAGGCAGAGGAGCCAGTTCATGTCTTAGGATCCCAGGCTCAACACAGGGAACCGATGGAAGAAGTTTCGCAACCATCTGATCTGGAAGCGAGGGAAGTTGAAATTGCACCCGCAACCGATGAGGAGGTGAGGCAAAACCAGGAGGTGGTGGATCCGTTTCAAGAGAAATTTGCTGAAGAAGAGGTGCTGGGGGATTATTTTACTCCAATGGTAGCCCGGCAAAACCAAGCTTCTTTGAGCATTCGCTCTGTTGATTTGACGGATCTAACGCCCGAAGACACCCCAGACGTGGGGCAGGCCGTTAACGAAAGTCCGCAAGACCCATTGGTTGAGTTGCGATCGCATGCAACTCCAGAATCAGGTCAGGATTTCGAAGTCGAACAACGGTCCCCTGTGGAAACGAAGTACTTTGAGCCGGACCCTAGCCGCGATACGGTGGAAGCTCGAGATCAACAGGTGGGTGAGGAGACGGCTGCCATGCCGGAAGTTCCCAGCGGCTATGAGTTTATGATGGGAACGGATTGGACCTCAACCAGCGCAAGTCCATCGATTGAAAATCCAGTACCGGCCCCGGAAACGATCCCCGAATCATCCGGCGATGGGTTTCATGTTCATGGAGATAATGTCGTTTCCACAGATATCCGCAAACAAGCCGAAGAAATTTTAGGTCGGCTAAGTTCTGCAGATTCTTCTTCAGGCGAACAGCTGTCTGGTAGAACGGTTGCGAAGGAAGCTTTAGCTCCGGCAAACGAAGCTGCGGAACTTTCTGACATCGAGTCAGTTTCAAATTACCCGAGTGCAGCGTTGGATGAGTCGCAGCAAATATTGAATGAAATTCTGGAGCAAAGGAACGCTTTGGCTCAACAGGCTGAGCCAGGTGACGGTGCGGCCCACGTTGAGGAGGCGGCTCCAAAGGCTCAAATGCAGGTTTTTGAAAAAGAGCAAGAGAACGAGAAACCAATCATCGTGGTCAATCAAGCAGAGGATGCAACCGAAGAAAAACCACCGGCGGTTGAGCCGCCTGTTCCGCCAACGGCTCCAACGTCGACCGGTAGAGCGGAAAGAATGGACTATCAGAAGTTGTTCGAACAACTGCGCGATATTTCAAATTCTCAAAATAGCTGAATCTATTCCCAGCCCCTTCTTAGTTAAATTACTGAAATGAAACCGTATTCTCGCTCAAGCACCGTTGATTCTTCCGTAACCACTGAAATGGGGTTGAAATGGTTGATCGCATCGGAAGGTCATGAGGTGGCTGCTCCTAATGAAGTGGGCAGGCAACATCCGGCAAAAGAGTTTGCCAATCAAGGTCATCGTGAAGTTGAGTCACCACTCAAAAGGCGAACAGAGGATGGCACAATTTGTGTCTTGATTCCCGACTTGGCACCCC
>JAALLA010000035.1:14557-16406 GCA_011087765.1 Pirellulaceae bacterium | reverse complement strand
TGGAGGAGAGGGCTATTCATTCTTACCACTTGCAATGACTTTGAAAGCTCCTGTGATTTCACTCGACGGCGAACCGCATGGTGACCTCAGCGAACCACCCATGGATTGGCGAGAACGGGGAGTTGGGAAATCGTCGGACCGGAAGGTGCCTGAAGAACCGGCAAAGAAAACCAGCAAAGAGCAAGCGGTTGAGAAAATCGCCCGTTCTATTGTTGAGCGTTATCCCGTTGGAAATCCCGGGGTAGTGGTATTCGCTGGCCCGGAATCTAATTCGCTGATTGATGAAACCTGTGCTCGGGTCGCAACTTCGCTGTCGGAGCGAAAAATTGGGCGTGCCCTTTTGATCGATGCGGACACTCAAGGACAAGCGTTAACAATCGCCAGCGGGGTTGCGGGGCAGCCCGGTGTCACCGATGTCGTCGCCAACGGGGTTGATTGGAAAAGTACGGTGTTTGGCGGTTCGGCGACCGGTTTGGATTTCATGGGTGCTGGCTCTCGACAGGATTTAGGGGACCACGCCACGCCTGTATTAAGACAATTGGTGGTTGGTCTCAAAAAAGACTATCAATTCATTTGTGTGTCAGCGGGCACGTCGGACGAATTGTCAACCCAATTTTGGAATGATGTAGGTGACGGTACCTATTTATTGGTGAGCTTGAAAAATAGCAATCAATCTCGGGCGAAAGCTGCGGTTTCGAAATTACGTGTGTCCGGCGGTCGTTTGTTGGGATGTGTGGTTACCGATGTTGATTGACTGGTGTCAATTGCACGTAAATATTCTTCTTAAATAGAGGTCCCCTTATGAGGCGAGTTTTGGTTACCGGTGGAGCGGGCTATATCGGGAGTCACACTTGTCTTGAATTGCTAAACGCCGGATTTGAAATCACGGTCGTTGATAACCTAAGCAATTCGACTGAAGAGTCACTCCAGCGCGTGAGCACGCTTACGGGAAAAGAAATTGCCTTCGTTGAAGTTGACCTCCAGGATGTTCGGGGACTCGATACAGTTTTCTCTAAAGGCGACTTTGAGACAGTCATTCATTTTGCAGCCCTTAAGGCCGTTGGTGAAAGTGTGTCTCAACCTCTTCAGTACTACCAAAATAACGTGACCGGTACCATCAATCTTTGCCAGGCGATGCAGAGTCATGGTGTAACGGATTTGGTGTTTAGTTCCAGTGCGACTGTCTATGGGCTTCCCAAGATTCTGCCTTTGACTGAACAATCTGAGACATTGATTCACGAAGTGACTAATCCCTATGGCCGCACAAAATTGATGGTGGAGTTCGTACTTAAAGATTGGCAAAGAGCTTGTCCAGAAATGAATATCGCTTTGCTTCGTTACTTTAACCCTGTCGGAGCTCATGTTTCTGGACAAATTGGAGAGGATCCGAGCGGGCTGCCCAACAACCTTCTGCCTTATGTGTCTCAGGTCGCAGTTGGCAAACTCGAAAAGTTGGGGGTCTTTGGAGATGACTACGAAACGTCGGATGGTACTGGAGTACGAGATTACATCCATGTTGTAGATCTGGCGGTTGGGCATGTCCTTGCGGTCAAAAAACTGAGCGAAAAACCCGGAGTGGTTACCTATAATCTGGGGACAGGTATCGGGTACAGCGTGTTTCAGATTATTGCTGCGTTCGAGGAAGCGTCCGGACGAAAAATTCCATTTGAAATTTTGCCTCGCCGCACCGGAGATATCGCTGCCTGCTATGCCGACCCATCTCTCGCTAAGTTGGAGCTGGGGTGGACTGCCAATCGTGGAATTCAGGAAATGTGTGTTGATGGTTGGCGTTGGCAATCAAACAATCCTAATGGATACGCTTCTTAAGACTGGTTCTGGTTGTTGATTA
>JAALLA010000035.1:4966-14457 GCA_011087765.1 Pirellulaceae bacterium | reverse complement strand
AAAGGGATCAGGCTGTTTCATTATCGAGCGAGGTTCTGAGAGTACGTGTCAAATTCGAGATTACTCGTGGTTGTTGCGACCTACAACGAGATTGACAATTTACCCCGCTTAGTTCTTCAAATTTCGGAGTTGTTACCGGACGCTGACGTTTTGGTTATCGACGATGCGTCGCCTGACGGAACGGGTAATTGGTGTGAACAGTCTGCAGCGAAATACCCAAGGCTCTCTGTTTTACATCGTAGTGCCAAGCTTGGTTTGGGGACCGCGGCGGTTGCCGGCTTCGAATATGCAAAGAAGTTGAACTATGATCTTGTTGCGACGATGGACGCAGATTTAAGTCATGATCCGAAGTCGCTTGCAGAGATGTTTGAATTGTCGACCCATCCGGACTGCGCTGAAATAGGTGTCTTTGTGGGAAGCCGGTATGTCAATGGAGGTGGCACGGAAGGCTGGCCATTCCTGCGACGGCTTGCTTCTCGTGCGGTTAATAAATTCGCCCGGACGATGTTAAAACTTAAGACCTACGACAATAGTGGGGCATTTCGAATTTATCGCTCAACCGCGCTCGACAAACTTGATTTGCAACAACTGCGAAGTACAGATTTCGCCTATCTTGAGGAGATGTTGTGGCGGCTTGCTAAGCAGGGGGTAGCGATGAAGGAGTATCCCATTCTCTTTCGAAATCGGGAACTTGGTAGGTCCAAAACGAATCCCGTCTTGGGGCTGCGGGTATTCTGGCAAATCCTGATGATGGGAACAGGGATTTGGAAATGAGAGAATACGTTGTGTTGAAACAGAAACTATTCTGCGTTGATCTAGGTTGAAAAATGTTTGTACAAGAAATGTCTCCTTTTCATCTAGCCTTTCCCGTAGATGACCTGGCCGCGGCGCGTAAGTTTTACGGCGGTACGCTTGGCTGTCGCGAGGGTCGCAGCAGCGAGCGGTGGATTGACTTTGACTTGTTTGGACATCAGATTGTGGCTCACTTGAAACCACGGGATGAATCTCCCGGAGCGGCAATTGAGAACCGGGTTGATGGGCATGATGTCCCAGTGCCCCATTTTGGCGTCGTTTTAAAGTGGGGTGAATGGGAGCGTTTAGCTGAACGGCTAAAAGCAGAGGGGGTTGGATTTGTGATTGAACCCTATGTGCGATTTCAAGGCGAGGTTGGAGAGCAAGCGACGATGTTCTTTTTAGATCCTTCCGGTAATGCACTCGAGTTTAAGGCGTTTAAGGATCCATCTCAGATCTTTGCGAAGTGATTGATTCGTTTTCGTGTAGCAAGGTTGCTGGGGTTTCCCAAACTGATGAGTCTGAGTCTTGCGGTTCACGGGTGAGAGATCTTTGTATCTGCGAGCGCAATCCGTTAACCACGTTTTAGAACACAAAGTTTTAGAACAACTTTGTGGAAATCGTATATTTCGTTGGATTAAATTTTGGTTTCGTTGACAGTCTATTTTAACAGTCCTAAAATTGCGTTTTCACATCTATAATTAAACGGTTCTGGGCGAAATTGGGAGTTAGCTAATGTCTGAAGAAGCATCCGGTCAAATTGATAATGTAATGCACGAAGATCGCATGTTTCCGCCCTCATCGGAGTTCTCCGGCAAGGCAAAGATCGGTTCGCTGGAAGAATACCAGGCGATTTATGACCGTGCTAAAGACGATCCCGAATCGTTTTGGGATGAAATTGGCAAGTCAGAATTGCATTGGTTTAAGCCATACGACACGGTCTTAAAGGGAATGGGAACCGACGTTGAATGGTTCGTTGGCGGTCAAACCAATATGTCATTTAATTGTCTCGACGCGAATATTGAAGCGGGGCATGGTGATCGTCCGGCGATTATTTGGGAAGGGGAACCGGGAGATACCCGCACGCTTACCTATGCCGAATTACATCGGGACGTTTGCAAGTTTTCCAATGTTTTGAAGGGGTTAGGCGTTGGGGTGGGCGATGTGGTTTCGATCTACATGCCAATGACCCCTGAAATTGCCGTTGCGATGCTGGCGTGTGTCCGAATTGGTGCCATTCACTCTGTTATTTTTGCTGGATTTTCTGCCGAGGCGATTGCTGATCGAAATAACGACGCGAATGCAAAAGTCCAGTTGACGGCGGATGGATTGTGGCGCCGGGGCAAGTGTATTCCACTCAAAGAAACCGTTAACAAAGCTCTTGAAAAATCGCCAACGGTCGAGCATTGTATTGTTCTGAAACGGTGTGAGAACGATGTCGAGATGCAGTCGGGGCGCGACCATTGGTGGCATGAATTAAATGACGAAGCGTCGGCCGATTGCCCGGCGACGCCTTTGGATAGCGAGGCAACTTCGTTCATTCTTTACACCAGTGGATCGACTGGGAAACCAAAGGGGATTCGCCACACTACCGCTGGCTATAATCTCTGGGCAAAGAAAACGTTTGAATGGGTATTTGATCATCGGGATGATGATATTTATTGGTGTACCGCCGATTGCGGATGGATTACGGGACATTCGTATATCGTTTACGGGCCGCTCTCAAATGGCGCGACTTGTCTGATGTATGAGGGAGCGCCTAACTTCCCTGCAGAGAATCGGTTTTGGGAGTTAGTTGAGAAATACAAAGTTACGATTCTTTATACGGCCCCGACCGCAATTCGAGCGTTTGTTAAATGGGGTGACGAGCACGTTGAAAAACACGATTTGAGTAGTTTGAGATTGCTGGGAACGGTAGGCGAAGGGATCAATCCAGATACGTGGATTTGGTATCATGAGAAGATTGGCGGTGGGAAATGTCCAATTGTAGATACATGGTGGCAAACAGAAACTGGAGGGATCATGCTTAGTCCGTTACCAGGAGCGACTTCGACTAAGCCAGGCAGTTGCACCAAACCGCTGCCGGGAATTGTGCCCGTGATTGTTGATGAGTCGCTTAAGCCGGTTGATAAAAATAATGGCGGAATGCTGTGCATTGCAAAGCCATGGCCAGGTATGTTGCGAGGCATCTGGGGTGATGACGAACGCTTTAAGCAGCAATATTGGGAGACGTACCCGGGCAATTATTTAACTGGTGACAATGCCCGTCTCGACGATGATGGCTACTACTGGATCATGGGCAGGATTGATGACGTGATCAATGTCTCTGGGCATCGGTTGAGCACGATTGAAGTTGAAAGCGCGTTGGTATCGCATCCGAATGTGGCCGAATGTGCAGCGGTGGGGCGACCCCATGATATCAAAGGGCAGGCCATCGCGGTTTTCGTAACGGTTAAAGATGCCGCTGCCGATGATGAGCTTCGACAACAGTTAAGGCTTCACGTTCGCCAGGAAATTGGTGCGTTAGCTGTTCCAGACGATATTCGTTTTACCGAATCGGTTCCGAAAACCAGAAGTGGGAAAATTATGCGTCGCCTACTGCGGGATATCGCTGCCGGAAAGGAAGCGACCGGCGATACGAGTACGCTTGAAGATTTTAGCGTGCTCGCAAAACTTCGCGAATCTGACGACCAGTGAATAAGATTTGTCCATGCAAAGCTGTTCCCCTTTTAGGCTAGGGAATTGAGATGGCTGAGCTGTCTGGTTTTCGTTTTGTTAACTTCTAAATACCTTTACCTCCTGCTGCGCGAAGTCGACCCATTGAGGTTGCTGGCTTGCTAGTGGAACGTTCTGTTAATATCTAACGATTGAATGGATTGCTTGGACTTTGTCCGGTCAAAAGGGGGAGTTGCAAAACACATTTCTTAAGATTGGGTGAATCGAATCCCCAGTTGTTCCCCATTCGTCGTCCGTCGAGGCGTTTTTTAGTGCTGCTTGGCAGTTTTTAACACGCAGTGAGATAAATTCTCAGTTTCAATGTCGGGCTTCCGATAAAGATAACGGACGGTCAGTTGTCCACCGATTCCGTGTTTTTCTGTTTTGGTAAACATCGATTGCGTACGCTCGAAGTTGCCTTCAAAGCATAAATTAACCGAACTGAATGGTTGGTTTTGTTTGTGAAACCTACGGATCGATTTGATTCCCAGTGAGGAGATTAGATTGATGATTCCGCGTCGACAATTTATTGGTTCACTAGCAGCGCTGGCTGCAAGTACGACTGGACGTGTACGTGCAGGTGGTTGGTCGCAAACTGAGACCGGAACGTTAGATTGGGAATACGAGATCATCGAACCGATCCCCAGCCCGAAATCTTCTCGGCGGCCAGTGGTCACCGGAGTCAGTCTGCAGCCGGATGGCAATTTGTTGGCAATTGTCGGTGATGATCATTTTGTATCGATTTACGACACACAAAAACGAGTGTTCAGCGTGCCATTGGGTGAACACGAAGACTGGATCCGCGCGGTTAAGTTCTCCCCCGATGGAAACACATTGGCGACTGCCGGTAATGATCACAAGCTCTGCATTTGGAATTCCGGTCAGCTTGGAACCCCAGCCTTTATCGAAGAGAATCCGGGAGCGATTATCGATTTAACTTTTTCACCAAAGGGTAAGCAGGTTGCTACAGTTGGGTTTGAAACGAAGCTGCGAATATTTGATGTCGCCAGTGGTAAGCAAGTTGTCGAATTTGAATGCCCGAGTGCAGACAATCATTCGGTTGCCTATTCTCCCGACGGTAAGTTGATTTCGGTAGGTGGTCGCAACGGCGTTATCCGAAGTTGGAATCTTGAGAGTGGGCGTTTGGTGTTTGATCAAAAAATTCATCGGCAACGGGTGAGGTCTCTCGAGTTCATGAAGGACGGTCGGTTGCTAAGCGTAAGCGATGACCAGATGATAAAAATTACTGATTTATCCGATTCCGAGCGCTCTACGAATCTGGAACGAGGGTTCTCGAAGCTTTTCGCTGCTGCCGTCCTGGGGCCAAGTCTCTTTGCGACCGGTGGTAGTGATAACAAAATAGACATTTGGAATATTGAATCCAAACCTACACATGTGGGGTCTTTGACGAAACACACTGGCACGGTGTCATGCCTTGAGTATGGAAACTCAAAATTGGTTTCCGGAAGTTTTGACACCTTTGTCATCCTTTGGAATGCGAAGCAGCAAGAGAATGGGCCGCTGCAGCGTCCGACGAAAAAAGGCGGTTGGAATCGAATTTTAAACTGATCCGATTTGTGCTTTTCCGTTTTAAACTAATCAACGTATCAACCAAGCTTTTACATGGAGGTAAGAGAATTGGGTCTTATCAAAAATATTGCCGCTCGTCTCACAGGCCAAAAACCCGCATCGTCCAACTTGCCTAGCGGTAAAGATGTTCTCCTGCGGCGCTGTTATTTTGAAGTCACGGAGCAACGACGCGTGCTGTCAGCCGATCCCGTTGTCGCTGCGGTTACCTACCTCGAGGGTGATGCCGGGCAGGACACCACGCCTGACCATTTTGAGGTTAGCTTTGAAGGTGGAGCTGAATCGACGTCGTTGTCGCAATTTTCAATAAACGGCGATCAAGATGGCAGTTCAGGCCTTTCTGATGGTGATATGTTTTTTGATGTCACTGCAGGTTTGCCGGGGACTGGCGGTTTTCATGATTTTCAATTCGATGCTGCAAACAGTCAGGGGCTGACGGCAGCTGATGTTCAGTCGGTTGAAGTGTCCGCAGATGGGCTTCAATTGACCGTTTCGATGAACAATTTCAACTCAGGTGATGTGCTTGCTTTCACCTTGGATGTCGACGAAGTTGAAAGATTTCGAGTTGATAAGATTGCTTCGGGAGTCGAATTTGAAGGCTCTCTGTTTGAGGCGGTGTTCGAGGACGAAAATTACACCTTTGAAACAGAAACCGTCGCGATCATAACGACGCTCGAAGATGGATACGTTCAGGCGCAGCAATCAGGAATCTTTTTTGACGAGTATGATCAGCTGTTTTCGACAGGTGGAAACCTGGCAACAGAGACAATAGATTTGGCCGCGGATAATTCCAGCGGGAGTTCGGATCGGACCGCCGGTGCGATCGAAGTTTTCAATTTAATTCCCAAGCCAATTTCGATTTCCGGTAATGTTTCCACGGATGTGGATCTGGATTGTGAAGGTGATCACTCGCAGAATGGGATTGCCGGAGTTGGCTTAACCCTCGAACGCTTGGATTCGGTGTCGGGGCAATATGAGGTGGTGGCAGTCACAGTAACGGATGATCAGGGGGATTATGAATTCTCAGCCGAACTCAAGCTGGAACCGGGGATCTTTCGTGTCGTAGAAACCCAGCCCGACGGATACTTAAGCGTTGGTGAGTCGGTTGGAACCTCGGGCGGCGTCGCGAGCACAAATGTGATTTCAGATATCGACCTTTCCATCGGTGGAATATCCAGCACTGATTACGATTTTACTGAAATTAAGCCAGCTACGTTATCAGGGAATGTTTGGTCAGATGAAAATAATAACGGCGTTTTAGATTCTGGTGAGCCCGGGATTGCAAATGTCCTTATTAAAGTGACAAGGCTGGGCGCCGATGGTTCGGGAACCGTCGATCCTTTCTCTGACTTTGGTTCGGTCTATGTCAGAACCGATGTTTCCGGACGTTATGAAGTAGATGCATTACCTCCTGGTGTTTACGAAATTCAGGAGATTAACGAACACAGCGGTGAAGGAGATCCGCTTGCTGGTTATCTGGATGGCAAAGACAGTATTGGCACCGTGGGGAGTGCACAAATTGGTGTTCAGTCCAATGACAAATTCAGTCAGATAAACTTGTGTGCAGAAGCAAACGGCGCGGAGTACAACTTCGGTGAAATTAAGCCCGCTGAGATAAGTGGTGTTGTTTGGCACGACGCAAACAACGATGGAGTCATTCAAACTAACGAAGACCGCTTAGAAGACGTAGTTGTTCAACTGTTTGATAAACTTGGAAATGAGTTGTCGGAAATACGAACAAACGCCAATGGTCAGTATCAATTTAATAACCTTTATCCCGGTGAATATCTAGTTCGAGAGATTCAGCCGACGGGGTTTGATGATGGTCAAGATTCGATCGGACAAGTCAATGGAATTACCAGTGGTGACTATCTCGTGGATGATGAATTCTGCGTGAAGTTAGAAGCCGGCGATCGAGGTGTTGATTATGATTTTGGTGAGCTGAAAGCTGCCTCGATTTCTGGTCAGGTACATGCAGACGCTAATGGGGACTGTACCTTTGATCCCAATGAGGGCGACTTACCCCTGGCAAACGTGAAGTTAGTATTAGTAGATAGTAATGGTACCGAGGTGGCACGCACGGTAACCGACGTTGATGGATTGTATGCTTTTGAAGGGCTCGAGCCTGGCAAATACTCTGTCCGCGAATTCTCTCCATCAGGGTATCTCGATGGAGATGCGATGGTTGGAACAGTAGCGGGCGTGCTGGTTGGTTTTGCGGGTGATGGAGATTTCATTGGTGGAATTGAATTGAGTTCGGGTGACCAGGCGACGAATTACGATTTTTGTGAGAATATTCCTGCCGAGTTGTGCGGTACCGTCTACTTCGATCGGAATAACGATGGGATGCAGAACCCTGGTGAAGAGGGGATTGAAGGGACTCGGCTGGTGCTGACCGATGCTGATGGAAACGTGGTTGCGGTTACGTTTACTGATGCGGGTGGCGAGTATTGTTTTTCCAATCTTGTCCCCGGGACCTACTGCGTGAACGAGAGCCAACCGGTTGGCTATATCGACGGCATAGATACTGTTGGTGAGGTTCAGGGAGTACCGTCTGGATCTGCCGGAAATGACAAGCTGTGCGATATTCAGTTGGTCGGTGGCGTTACCGGAGAGCATTATAATTTCGGTGAATTGAAGCCATCCGAGATTGCCGGCCGAGTCCATGTTGATCTGAATGGGAATTGTGTTTACGACGCGAACGCGGGTGAACTGCCACTCGCGAATGTTTCCATTGAGTTGCTAGACAGTCAGGGGACTGTCGTGGCAACAACGTTGACGAACGCTTCTGGGCAGTACCACTTTGAAAATGTTTTGCCCGGTGAGTATGCAATTCGCGAAATACAACCCGAAAGTTATGACGACGGAGGGGTCAAGCCAGGTTCGGCTGGAGGAATTGTCGGTAACAACTTGATCTCAGCAATTGTGATTTCAGCGGATCAAACATTGACAAATTACGACTTTTGCGAAGTCGCAACCTCCCAGCCGCCGTTTGTTCCTCCCGTGGTTCCCCCGTTGAATCCGCCGGTTCCAGGAAACCCGCTTACACCAAGTCCGGGAATTGCTGGAATTCCAGGTTTGTTGGGCGCACAGGATTCGAATCCAATTCAATTCGTTAATGAATCACGAATTTTGTTTTACGCCCAAACATCAGCGACCCCTTATACGTGGCATTTGAGCGTGATTAACGCGGGGGTTCCGCGTGGTGTAGAGGATGGTTCATCTAGCTCGCCACGATTGTTGCAAGCGGGCTATATCAGCAATCGGGATTGGACCAGATTCGATATGACGGAAGCCGTTTGGAGTTTCACGCAAACGAATTCAGAGGGAATTACCATTCTTGATACGGATCAGCCAATTAGATTTGGAATGCTCAATGGAATTCCGGTTGTGGGTGATTTCAACGGAGATGGTGATGATGACATTGGCGTTTTCAAAGACGGATATTGGATGATCGACCTCAACCGTAACGAGCGTTGGGATAGCGACGACTTGATGGTTCGATTAGGTGAAGCGGGAGACCGCCCGATTGTTGGTGATTGGGATGGTGATGGTAAAGATGATGTTGGGATTTATGGGCCAATTTGGGAAACGGATCGAGAGGCAATTGCGAGGGAACATGGGCTGCCAAATCCGGACAACGACGCGCCCACTCCTCCCAAAAATATCCCTCCCAGCTACGAGGACGCAAATGCCGGTTCGCGGGTGATGATGAAAACCAGTTTTGGGAATCCTAGAGCTGACGTCGTTGACCATGTTTTTGGCCTTGGCGACGGGGAAGAAATTCCTCTCGCGGGAGATTGGAATGGCAACGGAATTCGCTCAATCGGTACGTTTCAAGCTGGTGTTTGGCAGTTGGATGTTAATGGTGACGGACGGTTCGATGGCAATGATCCAATTGTAACTTACGGGCGTTCTGGCGACTTACCAGTTGTGGGCGACTTTGATGGCAATGGCGTTGAAGAAATTGCAGTTTACCGTAGTGGACTGTGGATCATCGATTCGAATGGGAACTATGAAGTCGATGCCGCTGACCAAACGTTCAAAATGGGCGGGGCTCAGGATCAGCCGATTGTTGGTGATTGGGATGGTGACGGAATTGACGAGCCGGGTCTGTATACCGAATCGCCTAACGCGCCTGAATTCAATTAATCGGCTGCCATCCTTCTAGCCCGGGGGTCGAATAATCCAAATTAGTTATCGTTGAGCCTCGCTGAGAGTTGCAGAATGAACTCTTCGTACTTGGTTTACGGAAGTAATTCGCCCGACTTAATTCGTCGGGGTTCTTCTGTGTCGGTGGGGTCGGATTGCTTAACCACGTCGCCATCGACGGTGTTTCCGCCAGACTGCATTGGCATCTGTACGTATCGGAAGTTGACACTTTCTTTAAACCACTT
>JAALLA010000035.1:0-4866 GCA_011087765.1 Pirellulaceae bacterium | reverse complement strand
AATGCCCACCCGGTGTAAGAAGACATCACAATCAACAAGGTCAGGTCCGCCAGCGGGACTGCGATGAAAAGAAAAATTAATTTGCCGAGCACGACAATCTTTCACTAGGACAAAGAATCTAAAAGTCTTGGCTTGTCGGTGAGGGTCTTAGTCAAGCCATAAGCCATTCTCACTTGTATTGATTGATTTAACAAGTTCGCAGTACAGGAGTTCGATCGAATATTTTTTTGATGATCGATTTAGGCGAGGTGCTTCTTCGGATGGAATTTTACGATGACGAGATACCTTGTCTGGCCGGCGAATGGTTGGTTGCGTGTTTTACAGACTGGCCTTCCCTTGTTGCTTCGGACCCGTGTGATTGGTTAAATGAAGGTTCGGTGCAAATGGGAGTTAAGAGGGTTAGTTGCGGTATTTCGGATATCTCCATCCACGGTTTTGTTTAGAGCTTCAGTAGATGCCAGTCGTATTTTTTAAACGATATCGAATGCAGTTTGATTTGCGAAATGCGCGTTTCCGTGAATCGTTATTGCCAGAGGGCTACGAGCTTTTACCTTGGCGGCCGGAACTTTTGAACGCCCATGCGGAGGCAAAATATAGAAGTTTTCGAAACGAGTTGGATGCGAACGTGTTTCCCTGTCTTGGCGCCGCGGATGGGTGCCAACGGCTTATGAAGGAGATTAGCAATCGACAAGGATTTGTTCCTCAGTCGACATGGCTGGCAACGCATCGAAATGTATCCACTGGAAGACTTGAATACTGCGGTACAGTACAGGGACTCAGGGAAAAGCTGGATGTGGGAGCCATTCAGAATATCGGAGTCGCGCGAGACCATCGTGGAAAGGGTGTTGGTTCGGCGATTGTCCGAAATTCCCTTCGAGGATTTCAGGCCAGCGGTATCAAGATCGTGACGTTAGAGGTTACTGAAAAGAACACTGGAGCCTTGAGGTTGTATCAGCGTCTTGGTTTTGCAGTTGTCAGTACTGTTTTTAAATCCGTCGAAGTTAAACCGGTTTAGCGAGAGTTCGCTTGTAATCGTGGTTTTTGGGCTCGAAAGCGAAGCGGGTCGGCTCGGTCCCATCGCCTCATCGGTCGTTATTTGAGTCCGCGTGGAGTGCTAGCTGCCTTGATTTTCTCTGCCGGTTTTCTACTTAGTGTTTCTTACTTAGCAAAACGAGGTTGTTGAATTACCTGCGAGATGTAAAAATTTGGCACCGGTCAGATGGATCTGACTGCTCGCACCAAGGACGCGAGATCGGCGCATCACGGTAGAAATCTCTGGTATTGGACGATGGGAAAACGAATCAAGTTCTCGAATGGTCGGCGATTAGTTGAAGACATTATACATGTTGCAAACAGGACGCCACTGGCAGGATTTGTCGCGGATCAGGATGCCGGATTGGTAGCGAAATTTCGTCGCTATAGTCGTCCCAAGATTTCTTGGAACGTCCTCTACATGAAGGCTTATGCGATCGTGTGCAAACGGGACGCCACCCTGCGTCGAGCGTATGTTGGTTTCCCTTGGAGCTATCTTTATGAGCATGACAAAAATGTCTGCATGATGACGATTGCGAGAGAATACGAGGGAGAAGAGCGCCTATTTTTTGCGAGATTTAATTCGCCGGAAGAAAGCACCCTTGTTGAATTGCAGGAGCGGTTCGATCATTACAGACGAGCGCCGATCGGGGAGATCAAACAGTTTCGTCACCAAGTCAATTTTGCCAAGGCACCGCGCTTTGCCCGACGGTTTGCCTGGTGGGCACTTGCCAATTTATGGCCGAAAAAACGGGCCAGTCACATGGGCACGTTTGGAATGAGTATTTCAGGGAATAAAGGATGTTACGGTGTTTCACATCATTTAGGTCCGGCAACGACGACTCTGGGAGTTGATCCATTTCCTAAGAAGGGGATTAGCAAGATCGTGATGACGTTTGATCACAGGGTAATGGACGGTGCTCCAGTGACCAGAGCGATGCAAAAAATGCATCGCGTTTTAACGACTGACATCAAAGTTGAATTAGCTGAGTTGACCGGTTTTCACGCTGAAACGGGCGAAAAGCTGTCTGATATTGAGCTCGCGGAGTTTAAGCGAAATCAGCGCCTTCGGAGAATTGAAACGAATCGAAAGCGGCACGCCGCCTAAGTTTCCCCTGCGTCGGTTCGAAGTGCTTGGAATTTCCCAGAGAAGGTCTAACGTCTAAAACGATTGACGGAATCCGTTTGTTCCATTGCTTGACGCACGGTTTCAAGGTACTGCTTGGGTGAATTTTGGAAACGTGCGCGTGTTTGGCTGTCACTGAAAAGAATGATTCTTTGGTTCGGTGCTTCGCCCATAAACACACCATGGTTGAGAAGTCCTGCTGTCAATTTTCCAGTTTCATGAAACACAACAGGATCAAACCCAGCCAAGATTGGGCTGTAGGCTTCGGGGTTTTCTTGAAACCGCTTTAAGTTCACTTCCGAACTAAAAATGTAGACTTGATTTCTGTGGACGCAGCCCCATTGCGGATCGCCATTTATCCACTTGCCCAGTGTCAGTAACGAGACGGGGCATTTCCCTCGAACCGCATAGGTTGGTTTGGGCGAGGTAGTCTTTTGGCCATTTGTCGGTTTCTTAATCGAGTCCGTAGAATCAGCGAGTAATTGTTTAGGCGATTTTGTTGGAGATTTTATCGCCGTTTTGCCTAGTTGAATCTGATTGTCCAATTTGGGTTTTGGCAACATAGGTTTTGGGCTGGTGAATTCTCCCGGTGGGCGAGTCGTTAGTTGAGGAGGGTTGGGCGGTCGGAAATCATTGTTGGGTAGTTTCGGGGTTTCGACGGGCGGTTTGTTGATCGACGAAGGTTTCGAATTGAGGTTCAAGGCCAATTGCGGCTTGGTTTTCGGAGTCTGGGGTTGAAGAATGGGGAGCTTGAATTTTGGTTGGTTGGGGTCGGGAATAGGTTTTGTGTTTGTGTTTTCGATGTTTTTAGCCAGCGGCTGGGTTGTTTTTGTCGGCGGAACGAAGAAGGGGTTTTTCTTAACTTGCCCAGTGGGGACTTGGATAAAGCCTTGCTGCTGCTGGTTTTTGGTTGCTAATTTTTTATAGTTTGGGCCGCTGAAGGCACTTGATTTCTCGGGAACTTGATGGGCAGGGAGCGCGGTGCCATTAGCGGGTGGACTGAAAAGCTTGGGCTCGGCCGGGGAAGCGTTTTCATCGACCGGTTTACTGTTCGCATGGTCATTTTGAACGGGTGCGGAAAATGGTGAATTTTCGGAGCGTCGTTTCAGTTTTGCTGATTCGGGAGAGTGAGCTGGCGATAGATGTTTGGGTGCGGTGGGAGAAAACGATGTTGTCTGCCCCTGAAATTTTGGCTTTTGTGAGGTCGTCAAATTTTGAAGACCGGTAATCGCATGATTGACTTTACTGGCATCGTTGAGCAGAACTGACCATTCGTTAACCATTTTGTAATAGGCCGAGCTGTTGTCGGGGCTTTTACGCTTAGAGACGATTTTTTTGTCGGCGGTCAAGATTACTTCAAAGGGAACCGACGGAACTTCGTATTGTTCTACGAGTTCGGGGTTTTGGTCGACGTCAATTTTGACTGCGATGACATTGTCGCGAAAAGCGCTGCGAACCCGTGATTCGGCATGCACAAAATTTGCCAAATTTCTACAAGGAAGCGACCAGGATGCCGTGAAGTGCAGCAGCACCAATTTATCTTGCTGTTTAGCAAGTTGCTGGGCACGCTCGAGGTTGGTTTCCCACTGAATGGTCTGCTGGCCGTGGGTTGCGCTGCAGAGAAGGAGTAGAGAAATTGAAACGGAGGCCGCAACTAACCGTGTAAAAGGAGGAATCCAGAGAGTTGGTTTCTGAATATTGGTTACAGGGTTAATTTTCATGATTTGACGTCCAACACGTAATCGTTAAAACACGGGTACATGTCATCGAAATCGGCATTAAAGCTCGGGTAAGTTAATAAACCTTGACGATTATTTGGGTTTTTCAGTTCTCAAATTGCTTATTTTACTTATCTGGCAGCATTCACTGCTGAATGGAAAATTGGGTAATTTTTCAATTTCTGCTTGACAGCATGCACTCTTTCGTCAACACTTTGAGCAGATCAAGTTTTCGCCTGTTTTCAGCGGGCACGGTTAATGCAGGGGTACTTATTTCAACCCTTTTACCTGACGGATTCAGGTATCTTTCTCTGGCATGTCTCTTTGACTTTCGTTGTTGATTTGGGAACATGCGAGTTTGGAACTCACAAGGGCTGATGGTTTCTCTGTGGTGGCTCGAATTGGATTTTTCATTGGAAAACCAAGTTCGTCGCCGGTTTGCTCTACCTGGGTAATTGGTTGAGAGAACTTTGATCATTGTTCAGCGAGTTGGCTGTTTTGGATGGCAGCAAACTCTATCGCACGAACTGATTTGAGCATGCAAAGGAAGCGTCCTCGAACTCGTAACCGCTTTAATTCTGTTACTTGAGGTCGCGTTTTTTCACTGAATCTTTTGATTCAATTCCGTAGAAAGTTTCCTGTTTCAGGTGGCCATAAGTTTTAGGTCCCTCGGTAAACAGACATTTGGTGCCGATTCGGCACGGCAAATATTAGGTGCTTTATGGCAAAGAAAAGTTCTCGTACCGGTACGAAAAGTACATCGGCAAACGATTCCCCAACGTCTAGTGATGACTCTCGGTCTGACTCTAAACCATCACGCTCCAGGCGGCCTTCTAAAAAGGCGTCTTCGGGCGGTGAGTCTTCTCAAGGCAATTCGGAACGGAGTGATTCGTCTTCCGGATCCGGTAACGACGGAGAGGGTGGCTCGAGTTCTTCTGAGGGCAATCGCCATCGTGGCCGTGGTCGAGGTTCCTCGAATAATCGGTCCGG
>JAALLA010000275.1 GCA_011087765.1 Pirellulaceae bacterium | reverse complement strand
CCTAAATTTACAAACTGAGACAATTGGAAATAAGCCTGAGGATTGTCGGCATCGATTGCCAATGCCCGTCGGATATCTTCAATCGCTCCTAAAAAATCTCCCTGAAACTGCTTTAATCTCGCGGTCTCATTCAATACTTGTACTTCCGAAAACCCAAATTTGGAGGCTGTATAAAAACTTACCAACGCTTCACTGATCCTATTCTGTTTTCCAAGCGAGATTCCTTTTTGGAAAAAAGCGGGGGCAAATTCAGGTGATACTTCAATCCCCTTTTCGGCTGACACAAGAGCCGATTCCTGTTCCTGCATCGAATTGAAAATTGAAGCTAGGTTCGAATAGTATTCTGGATTGGTTGGGTCAATTTCAATTGCGTATTTGATCTGCTGTAATGCGTTATCAGAATTACCCATTTGATGTGCAATCAGGCCGGCGAAATGCCATGCGTTTGCGTGACGGGAGTCCTCTTTTAAGACAGCGGCATAACCAACTGCCGCTCCGGTTAGATCACCAGCGCGATGCTTCTCAACAGATTCTTCAAAAAGCGATTCAATATTTGACATAGCTTACCATCATACAAAATGCCTAGTTCACCAATAAAAGTCGGCAAAACACAGGGGTTAAGGGTTGAGTTTTTCTTGCAAATTCTCGCAATCTAAAAAAAACATCGGTAAATCACCGAAACCAATTATCGGACTTAGATTATTCTCCCAATTCAAGCTCATTCAGCCGCTTAATACTATCGGACCCGATACCTCCAAGGGGAAACCCGTTAAGCAAATTGGAATCCTTCCCCAAGCGAGGATAAATTCTGAGGCCGATATCTACCCTTTGCTTCCACCACAATCCTACCCGGAAAGGAAATTGTTAACGGGACAACTAATTTCCTGTGGTGTTGGCCTGATACGCCATTGACTACTAAAGCGTGACACACGTGGATTGAACTGGGTACAATGCAATTGGCTTTTTTGAAAAAAATTGACGTAATGAAAGAGCTGCATCTCCATTGCCAGTCGTTATATGGAAGTTAAACGGAGTTCTGATTTAGTTGACTTCGATCGTCAATCACAACTCGGCACCTCAGTTAGGTTCAACTCTTCGATAAATTGATACAATGTCCAATTCCAATACTTCAGACGATGACAGGCCCGTCAATCCCTATGCCGTTGATAAAGATATCGACGCAAACGACCAGCCACCCCCTCAAGGCGAACATCAGTCCGGTCGCATTCTTAAGGTAATCGGCTGGATTACCCTCCTAGTTATTTCACCAGTATTAGGGGCCGTGACATTTTTCTTCACTTGCCTCGGATTAGCTGAATTTAGACCGCTGTCGGAGCTTATTCCCTCGGTTCCCATAGCAGCTGGAATTCTGACTTTGATTGCCACAGGCTTTCTTGCCACCAAAGGCCTGATCAATACATTTAAATCTAATTAGTAAACGCCACTTTTCCCAAATTGCCGCGGGCGAGCCCCATTTGAGCGAATCACATGCACGAATACCGTGAACACAACTTCCTTGGTACAACCAAAAGCCTCTGCCCACAATGTTTAGCACTGGTTGATGCAAAAATCATTACGAAAAACAACCGTGTATATTTTAGAAAATTTTGCCCAAAACACGGCTTCCGCGAAGACTTTGTTTGTAGTGACGCCACTCATTTCGACCGGAACGAATTTACTTTACCTGGGAAAGAACCGACCAAGTTTGGCATTGAACCGAAACATGGCTGCCCGTACGACTGTGGCGTCTGCACCGAACACGAACAACACACCTGTATCGGTCTGCTGGAAATCACTTCTCATTGTAACCTCGAATGCCCCATTTGCTTCGCGGCCAGCGGACCGGGCGGGACTCACTTAACTGTTGAGGAATGCAAGCGTGCAATTGACCGCCTCGTTGAAGTAGAAACCCAACCAGAGATATTACAAATATCAGGCGGCGAGCCAACCATTCATCCCGATTTCGAGGCCATTTTTAAATACGCCTGCGACCAGCCTATCGACATCATAATGGTCAACACAAACGGTTTACGAATTGCCAAGGACCCGGAATTTGCAGAATTTTTATCACTCTATCGAAAACGATGTGAAGTCTATTTCCAGTTTGATTCCTTCGAGGATGTGCAAACAGAAGCCCTGCGGGGCGTCTCGCTTGTCGATACAAAACTTAAGGCGATCGAACGCCTGGGAGAACTGGGGATCCGAACGACACTCGTTTGTACATTGCAGGCAGGCATCAACGACCACGAAATTGGAGCCATTACCGAATTTGCAATCCAACGACCGTGGATTACCGGCGTGAGTTTTCAGCCAACGACCTATACCGGCCGTTATTTCCTGCCTGATGAACTTGAGAAACGCATCACGTTCCCCGATATCCTTCAGGGACTTGAATCACAAACGGGCGGTCGCTGGAGAGCCTCCGATTTCTCTCCATTACCGTGTGCTCACCCCAACGGACATACACTTGCCTATACCTATCGTCGTTTCACGCCTAAATTGGAATTCACTCCTTTGGCTCGATTCATCGATATTGAACGCCACATCGATTTGCTGTCAGGACGGATTACCTTTGATCGGCCTCGAGCGAAAGAACTAATTTCGACAGTGCTTAATGGATTCGGTTGCGGCTTAGCGAATGCAAATGCAGCACAAATAGATAGTGGACTGGGCCTTTTTGCTCAACACTTACAGACAAGCAATTCGAAATCAGGAACTTCGCAACTAGATTCCAACACCATCTCCCTAGCCAAAGATTTTCTGAGCAGTGCCCTAAAAATGGAATTGGAACCGGAGCACATGTTGCGAATCACAACCACTTCTTTTATGGATGCCTACAATTTTGATATACGGCAATTAATGAAGTCGTGCGTTCACCACATTCTCCCCTCAGGACATCTCATTCCCTTTTCTGCTTACAATGTGCTTTATCGGGATGGCCATGTCCCTCTTCCAAATCTAACCGAGATTCCACCCAACCGTTTAGTGCAAATTAACTGATTGCCTTACAGGGAAACCAGACAAGACAACTGAGCGATTTCCAAACCAACCTTTCCATTCAACTGCCTTTGGCTCACCCGTCTTAGACACTCTAAAATTTAACAATGTACTACCCTCTATTTACTTTGCTTGGCTGCATTGCCGGGGCAATTGCGTCCATCTACACATCTAAATACACCGCTGATCGAATCCAGCTATCTACCGCCGATAAAGTTTTTATTGTGTTGTCAGGTTTCTGCGCAGCGATAATTTTCGCCAAATTACCTTTTGTTCTCTTATCAGAGGACGTGCTTCACAACGCAGGCTCGATTTTATTTAGCGGCAAAACTGTCCTGCTTGGCCTGGTCGGCGGGTACTTGGGGGTCGAACTGGGTAAATGGATCCGCGGTGTTAAAACGAAAACAGGTGATTCCTTTGCCGTCCCCGTCGCCGTAGCAATTGGAGTTGGGCGCCTTGGATGTTTTTTTGGGGGCTGCTGTTACGGCGTTGAAACTAGTTTACCGTGGGGCGTTGTATTTCCACGGGTTGACCAACTCATCCGGCACCCCACTCAACTTTACGAAGCTACCTTTCACTTGCTGATGGCCAGTACGCTGTATTGGATGTTAAAAAATGGAATTCTCAAAGGTCAGCTAATAAAAGTCTATTTTCTATCCTATTTTGCATTCCGATTTTCTACGGAGTATTTGAGACCCGAAATCCATTGGTCCGGTGGGCTTTCAGCCTACCAATGGGCAATCGTCCTGCTAGTACCAATTTTCATCAGTCTTTGGTACTGGGATCGGCGGGAACCTAAATTCAATTCGAATTTGAATCATTGACCTTTGCCATGACTCGAAACGAGAGTAAGGGATGCCGGTATGAGGCTGGAACAGTTGAAAACTGCCTCATTGATTCAAGCCTCGCTTCTGACGTTACCGAAAACTCCATCGTTCGTTTCGACAGACTCCATGAATCCAAAGTCCTCGCCAGCTGTTCATAGTAAGTCGGTTCTTGATAAGACTGAAGCCAATATTTAATTTCGACCTCAATTGCACCTGCTAATAATTCACTGACATCAAATCGCCAAGGTTTCTCTGCATCAATTGAAAATGGCTGACTATTAAAATCTGCAGCATCGTACACCTCATTCCATTCACACGAATCTAAATTTGCCGGGGAATCGGGTCTCCTGAATCGCACTTTTATTCCGCCTCGGCCACTTTCTCGAAGAAGGCTAATACCGTTGCCAATGGATGCAGACCTAACTCCGCTGGGAAACCGATAACGGTAAGAAACCCACGCCGGACGATCGCAATCAATCGGGCACAGATACGAAGTTTGGCCATCCTCTTCCAAAGCGAACCGCAGATTATCACTCTCGTGATAAAAATCGTTCATTCCAAAGGCCATATTACTTCGGTGAACGAAGATGTCTGTCTGTCCACCACCCATGATTTGATACGACCGCTCGTACGGTGTTTCAATACGTTCCGAGTAGTCAACAACACCATTTAGATTTGCCGATTTAATCGTGTAACCTTCCGTCCACTCCCAGTGCTTTTCAAAAAGCCCATTGATCAAAGGGAGGCCAATAGGCGATGGGTTTTTCTGCGCATCCCCTTTGCTCGCCTGTTCAAAATTTCTATTTAATAATTCTATCGGAACGCCATCAATAAAATGCCGCTTGCCATACATCGCAAAGCATAATTGATTTTTTGAGACTGGTTTATACAACAGACCGTTTGGACAATTCTCTGACAACTTCTTACAGAATTCCTCTACATCGTAGAAGTCTATATTCGTAACGGGGTCGCCGCGCGCGTTTTCACTGTTTTCAAGCCCCATAACCGCTTGAAAAAGTTCTGTCGAAACCAAGTCTTTCTGAATTAACCATTGATCTTTAGCAGCAAAGTTGGCCCATCCAAGATTTTTTGAAAGCTCAGGATGTTCTTCCGCAAATTGTTCTTTTTGATCACGCGAAACCTCGCCCAAGGAAACTTTTACAAAACCCATCCCTTCATAATTTTCGAAATTCTCGCCATCCTTCCAGCTACCTTTTTGTTTTTTCGAAAACTCAACGCTGGCGGGACTAATAACGAGCTCTGCACTAGCCCAGCCCCAAAACATATAAGCCAATCCAGTCAAAACCAAAGTTAGTACTCCCAAACTTATTGGATGTGA
>JAALLA010000034.1:18367-28180 GCA_011087765.1 Pirellulaceae bacterium | reverse complement strand
TTGGGCATCCGAGTATGAAGACAACTCAGTTGCCAGCGCGTGATGCAGAGGTCACTGGTGCGATTAAGCGATCCAATAAATTTCCCAATTGTTCTTATGTTGGCAACTGGGTGAATCGAGATGATACGATTTCGTGGCCCGTGGAAGTCATGCAGTCCGGGAAGTTTCGCGCGGAGGTTTATTACTGTCTGGCCAAAGATAATGTTGGAGTTGACTTACAATTATCGACGGACGCGCATCAAATTAACAAAGTGGTCAACGAAGCAAACGACCCCCCCGCCCTCGGCGCTGAAAACGATCGATCTGTTCGAGGTGAATCACTGGTCAAGGACTTCAAAGCCCTCGACATGGGTGTGATTGAGTTAGATCAGGGAGTCGGTCGAATTGAGTTACGGACGGTGGAGATGCCCGGCAACGAATCGATTGAGTTCCGTCTTCTTATGCTGACTCGAATCGAGTGATTTAAAAATGGCGACACCGGCGAACCTCAAAGAATTTCGGAAGGCAATACGTTCCACTCGTAAATCGGTAGCAGGTCCTCAGCGGAAACAATGGAACGATCAAATTTCCGCCCGCATTTTTGAGACACCTGAATATCGAGAGTCAAAGCGAGTCGCTGGGTTTCTTGCGTTTGATGGCGAGGCCGATCCCAGATGCGTTATGGATCAAGCAATCAAAGATGGGAAGCAAGTTTTTGTTCCGTTAATGCAGGGGCAGACTGATCCCCTGCTCTTCATTGAGTGGTTTCCGGATACCCAGTTAAAGAAGAATCGGTTTGGTATCGAAGAACCAGTTGGTGATAGAAACTCGATCGTGCCCGCTACTTCCCTTGAGCTGGTCATAACTCCGCTTGTCGCATTCGACGCGGTGTGTAATCGAATCGGAGTTGGCGGCGGATTCTACGATCGAACCTTTGAGTTTCTGAATCAGAGAAGTGACCCTGGAGTGCGAGCCCGTGAGGTAGCGATGCTTGGCTTCGCATTTGAATTGCAAAAGATCGACGCAATCCACTCGCAATCTTGGGACGTAGGTTTAACAGGTGTCGCTACTGAATCGAGGGTTTATCGTCCCTAAGCAGTTTGGTTTTGCCTGCTAACTCAGTTTGACCAGCAAGGCGGGGTGCGACAACGACGCTCTTGCACTGCAGTTGCTCGTGACCACGCTCGTCATTAATTGGGCTGAATCTGATCGCTCAGCTTTCCTTTAATGCTCGAAGCAAGTTTTTGGATTTCTAGCATTAGCTGTTTTTCAGATTTGTTGCCAATGGAGTATTTATCGAGCATGGAAGCCATCCAATCGCCTTCATCCGCATCAATCTCGCCAGGCGAATTCATGTCAAAAATGATCAAGCGCGAAATTGAGGTAACGAAAAAGGCAGACCATTCGGGGCAGCTCTCATCATTCTGATTGAGTGCGTGGTTGACCCTCAGCAATTGCTCGGCTTCGTTCTTATCAATCACCCAGTCCTGCCGAACAAAATCCTCTAAGTACTTCACTTGCTCAGCATTGATAGAACAGCTGTCAAAGATCTCGTTTAAGACATTTCGAACGGGATGGTTCGCTGAACCCATGATCGGTTCCCTAAATATTACTAATGTTGGACTAAAAAATTCAGTTGTCACCATGTTAACACTTTACTCGCAAATTGTTGAGAAGGTAGTTTGAAAAGTCTTATGGTGATCTATTCGCCGGCGCTCCCGATTTATTGGCATTTTTTAGATTGATAATTTCACGGCCAGCGTCACCGCTGATATTAAACTGGAAATATCGGCTTTTCCTTGCCAAGCGATATCCAGTGCGGTGCCATGGTCAACGCTGGTGCGAATCAGTGGAAGGCCGAGCGTAATGTTGACACCCGTGTCAAAGTTTAGGGCTTTGAAGGGTATTAACCCCTGGTCGTGATACATACAGATGTAGCCATCGGTTTCTTTTCGCTTCCACGGTAGGAAGGCGGTATCCGGAGGGATGGGCCCGGAAATATCGATGCCATTTTTGGCTTCGCTGGTAACCGCGGGAAGAATTATGTTTTCTTCCTCGTTTGACCCAAACAGACCTCCCTCGCCCGCGTGCGGATTTAGTCCCAAGGCGATCAGTTTCGGCTTGCGGCCAAGAATGCGAGTGAGGGCTTCGTTGGTAAGTGAAATCACTTCGCGGATTCGATCGGTCGTCATCAACTGCGGCACTTCATGATAGCCAACGTGAGTCGTTACGAGACTGCAGCTGAAAGCGGGAGCTGTCATCATCATACAGAAACGGTTGGAATCTGCCCGGTCAGCAAAGAGCTCGGTATGACCGGGATATTCAATTCCCGCCATCTTCCAAGCCTCTTTGTGGATGGGCCCTGTGACGACTGCATCGGTGTTTCCCGAAATCGCAGATGCAATTGCGGATTCGATAAATTGGAAGGATGCTCTGCCCGTTTGAGCACTGATTTGGCCAGCTACTAAATCGACTCCCGCATCATTGGCGAGGTCAACAAAGGTAGCCGGAGCATCCAAGGGTGGATCCGTCAAATCTCCTTTGACGATTGCACATTCGGGGAAATTAATTCCCATTTGAGCTGCAGTTTTTTGGATAGCGGAGAGGTCGCCAAAAATGACCGGGTGACATTCTTCCAGTACGGATGTCGTCGTCAACAGTTGCAGGCAAAGTTCTGGTCCAACACCGGCGGGGTCGCCCATCGTGATAGCAATGCGGGGAGAATTCAAGGAAAAATACTTTCTGTTTGGGACGCGTCAAAAAACCAAAGGATGCCACCTTTTAAATTATACACGCAAATGCGACGCCAAAAGATCTTGCTTTCGAAAGGGTAAGTTCAGTGTTAGAATAAGCCAACGCCCTTAAAGTTTAGGCGTTCCATTTTCCAACTTTGGTAAGACGCAATCATGTCACGAAATTTGTTTTTATCGATTGTCACAGTAATTCTCTTGGTTGTCATTGGTTGTGGCTCAGGTGAGAAACCGGCAGCGCCGTACAGTGGCAAACCGCTTAAGTTAGCCGTGATTCCTAAAGGGACAAGCCATGAGTTTTGGAAATCAGTTCATTTTGGTGCTGAAAAGGCTGCCAAGGAACTTGGCAATGTGGAAATTGTCTGGCGAGGACCGGTGGTTGAGAGTGATACCGGCAGTCAGATTGAGGTGGTCAAAAATATGATCACGCTGGGAGTCGATGGAATCGTCCTGGCACCAAATCAAAAAGGTGGGTTGGTTGATGCCGTTGAGGAGTCGATCGATGAAAGTATTCCTGTTGTGATTTTTGACAGCGGCCTCGATGAGGGCCCAAAAATTGCCGGATACGTCGCGACGGACAATTTCAAAGGGGGGCAACTGGCAGCGGCCGAGATGGCAAAAGCAATTAACAAAAAAGGGAATGTAATTCTCCTTCGTTATCTTGCCGGCAGTGAAAGTACTGAACAGCGCGAGAATGGTTTTTTGGAAGGCCTAAAGGAGTTTCCAAAAATTAAAGTCGTTTCATCCGATCAAAGGGGAGGAGACAATGCGACTTCTTCCAAAGAAAAAGTGGATCAACTTCTGCAATTGTTCGGCGATGATCTCGCTGGAATTTTCGCTGTCTGTGAACCCAATGCGAACGGTACATTGGAGGCGTTAAAGAATGCTGGTCTCGATGGCAAAGTTAAATTCATCGCATTTGATCCGAGCGATGCGTTGATCGAAGGTTTGAAGAACGGGTCTTGTGCGGGAATTGTACTTCAAGACCCAGTCGAAATGGGATACCGAAGTGTTTTGACACTGGTTGACCACATTCAGGGTAAGACCGCGGAACCATTCACTTCGACTGGAGAGTACGTTGCGACTCCTGGAAATATGGATGATAAGCAGATTCAAGAACTGCTGACGCCGGCGATCTTTGAATAAGATCTTCGAATGGGCTAACGCGGTCAGCTGAATTGACCTTTGACATGATTGCACGGCAACGGGCGCACGCGGGAGGCAAGACGCGATGAGAGGTCAGTCTATTCTGGAAGTCCATGAAATTTGCAAAGCTTTTGGGCCAACAAAAGCATTGCGAGGGGTCGGTTTAAAAGTTCGCTCCGGTGAAGTACTGGCATTGATTGGCGAAAATGGCGCCGGCAAGAGTACGCTTCTTAAGATATTAAGTGGAGCTCATCGGGCGGATTCCGGCCAGATGTCGATCGGTGACCGCCCTTTTCGGCCCTCTGGCCCGTCCGATACGAGGCAGTCCGGCGTGGCGATGATTTATCAAGAGCTAAATCTCGCGCCTGAATTAAGCGTGGAGGACAATCTACTGCTCGGCTATCGCGGAAACGGTGGCGGTTTGTTGATTCGGAAACGACAGCGTCCCCAAGTATTGGAAGCGCTCAAAACGGTGGGGCTTGGGGACCTAAGCCCCACGGCAATCGTTGGCGAACAGTCAATTGCGACACAACAAATGCTTGAGATCGCCCGCGCATTGATTGCTGAGGCACGTATCATTTTGTTTGATGAGCCAACCAGTTCGCTGCCGCAGAAAGATGTTGCTCGTTTGTTTGCAATCATTAACGAACTGAAAGAGCGCGAAATAGGGATGGTTTACATTAGTCATTTTCTCGAAGAGGTTCGAGAAGTGGCCGATCGTTATGCAGTTTTGCGAGATGGTGAAAATGTCGGCGAAGGGGAAATGGAAGATGCCGATGATGACACGATCGTTTCGCTGATGGTGGGAAGAGACGTGAAAAATCTATTCCCAACGGTGCCTCACAGTCCGGGCGAGCCATGGGTAAAGGTGCAGGGATTGACCGGTCTCCCCTACCCCAAAAAGATAAATATTGAACTTCGGAGAGGAGAGATTTTTGGGGTTGCCGGGTTGGTCGGGGCTGGACGGACAGAGTTAATCCGTACGGTGTTTGGTTTAGACCACGCCTCCGAGGGAAGTGTGGTTGTCAATGAAAAGCCGATAGCTCCGGCGATTGGCGAACGCATCAAAGCAGGTTTTGGGTTTATTTCAGAGGATCGAAAGAACGAGGGTTTAGCACAGGATCTTTCAATCATCGACAATCTCACGCTCAGTCGGCTGACAGACTACACAACGATTGGTGTGCTCAACCTCAAGCGACGAAAGCAAGCCGCTGAAAAATTGCTTGAGCGAGTGCAAGTGAAATGTAAAGCAAGCGACCAGGCAGTATCGGAGTTGTCCGGCGGAAATCAGCAAAAAGTTGCGATTGCAAGAATTCTTCACCAACAGGCGGATATTCTATTGATGGATGAACCGACCAAAGGGATTGACGTTGGAACCAAGTCAGAAGTCTATCGAATGCTGGGCGAATTGGCGGCAACCGGTAAGACCATCATTTTTGTTAGTTCGTATCTACCGGAGTTGTTAGCCGTGTGCGACCGAATTGGAGTGATGGCGAGAGGGGAATTGCGAGACGTCAGGAATACTTCGGACTGGACTGAAGAAGAAGTCATGAGAGTGGCGATTGGTTGAGAAATATCAACGCCAGCTCCGGTGTTAGAAATAATTATTTCTATGTGTAATAAAAATAAATAGAGCGAGTCTCAAACCCAGATGAATTTCCGCAGAATCTTAAAGACGATTTTTCAATCTCAGCTTGGGCCGATTTTCGCGCTGGCTTTTATTTTAATGCTGTTCGCAGTAGCGGATCAGCGGTGGAGTTCAGGTAATTATCTCTCTCCAAGAAACTTTCGTGTGATGATGAATTCGGCTGCGTTAATCGCTGTGCCGGCGCTGGGGATGACCATGATTATCATTGCCGCCGGTATTGATTTGTCGGCCGGTACTGCCTTGACTCTGTGCGGAACGGTTCTCGCGACTCAATTCAAGTACGCCGCGGTTGCCTCGGGTGAGCCCGGGTTTGTTTGGGTGGCGCTTCAGGCGGTTGGTTTGACCTTGCTCACCGGGTGTCTGTGCGGATTGGTCAACGGCGGTTTGATCAGCTTGACGAAAGTTGTCCCGTTTATAGTGACCCTGGGAACGATGACAATTTTTCTTGGCGTTGGACAGATTATTTCAAAAGAGTCAACGGTTTATGCGGACGAAAAAAATATTCCTGGATGGCTGAGTGATTTTTGTTACACCGGTTCGAATTCAGAACGTTATTTGAATTTTGGAGTGTTCCCCAATATTCCCAACAGCGTCTTACTTACGTTGATCCTGGCTATCGGGGTTGTGCTGTTGTTGAGGTACACGGTATTCGGTCGGAATGTGTTTGCAATAGGATCAAGTGAATCGACGGCACGATTGTGCGGGGTCAACGTCCCCTTCACGATTATTGCGGTGTACACGCTTGCAGGAGTTTTTGTTGCTCTGGGAGGGTTGATGTACTACGCCAATGTGAAGAACGGAAATCCGTCGGATGGCATGGGTAAAGAGCTTGAGATCATTGCTGCCGTCGTCCTTGGAGGGGGCAGTCTCAGTGGTGGGCGCGGTTCGATACTGGGAACACTTATGGGAGCTTTAATTATTACGGCAATCCGTAGCGGTTGCGCGCAACTTTCGATTCTTAATACATACACCCATATAATTATCGGCGGGATAATAATTGTAGCCGTAATCGTTGACCAATTACGGCACGGTTCTCCAGAATGGTTTTTCCGGTTGTTGCCCGCGAAGAGCACCGAAGGTTGAAGCGATCGCTTCAGTTTTTCTTCTTCTTGAGCGTAGACAGGTACTCGACCAAATCAATTAGTTCGTCAGTTGTTAGTTCTTTGTGGAGGTCGGCAGGCATCAAGGAAATCTGCTGTCGTTTTCGGGCGTCAATTTCGTCCACAGGGATATTATGTTGAATGCCTTTGTCGTCTTTGATTTGGACTTCTGTATCGGTTTCTCCGAGAAGAACTCCCGTGATGCTTCGCCCGTCTGATTTTTGAATCATCCAATTTTCGTAGTTGTGGCTGATCCCGGCAGAGGGGAACAAGATCGATTCATAGAGCGCAAGTTTAGATAATTTATTACCAATTTCCGAAAGATCGGGACCTACTTCGATTCCCTTGCCATTAACGATATGACACTTTGCACAGGTTCCGGCGTTCTCGAAAACAAGTTGGCCTCGGGCGGCATCTCCCTTGCGTTTGCTCAGTTGATCCATTGATGGCAGCGGTGGGCTATTTTTAGTCGCCGCAATCGGAAATAGTTCGTTCGCTTTTTGACGGATGTCATTCCAGCGGGCACCATGGAGTGTGGCTTGAATGGCCGGTAGGGTTCCGGGGTCGATCTTTTCTTTTTTCGTAATCCAAGAGAGGATTGTGCGGGCGCCTGATTGACTTTCCCCCATCTTCTTAATCGCGTAATTCCTCATCGACAAATCGAAGAAACGTTGTTTGGCAATTCCATTGAGAATAGCCCCTCCCTCGTTTGTTCCTGAATTTGCTAACGCGTCACAGAGGTTTTGTTGTGTTTCGGGGGGTGAATGGAGGATTAGATCTTTGACACGTGTATCTTGTTTCTTCCTCAATAATAATTTCATGGCGTCGGCTGCCAATTGAGGATTGGAGGAATCTGCACTGATTTTTAAAACGTCTGAATAAAATTGCTTGGCTGAAAAACGGCCGATGAGAGAAATGAACTCAGGCGTTCCACGCTTTTGTTCGATCAGCTGATTTAACTTTTTTAATTGTTTTTCGTTAAGAGAGTCGAGCGTCAAACGATTTGCTGACTCCATCAAAACAACGTTAGATTTTTCAATTTCGTAGTCGCGATCACCGAAAGCAAGTTCCGCAAGAACACTTGACTTATCATCCGAAGTTAAAAAGTCGAGTGCCCGAAAATAACGGGCGGTTTGCTCTCCAGTTGTGGTTGGGTGTTCGATAATCTTTCCCAGTGCGGCAACGGAATTTTTGCCGCGAGATCGCCATAAAATATCTTTCATTTCCTCCGAAGCCATGGGGTCACCCGAGAAACTGGCTTGCCACTTGGCGAGGCAGGCATCCCAGTGGTTGTCCGCGGCAATCCCAAGGGCTTCCAGGAACCACCGGTCTGGAGAGCGATACATCGAAGCGATGGTTGCCCAGGTTTCAACTAAGTTTTCGGAATCCTTCGCAGAGGGGGCGAGCATCCATTGACGCATGCCAATGAGGATTGCCCGCAACAAGGCAGGGTTGGCATTTTCGAGGTCAATGTCGTCGCAAATGTCGGAATAAGCTATTTGGTCTTGCAATAACACAGCCAAACGAATCGCCGTGATTTGTAAGTCGACATTAGAATCGCTGAGGCCAGTCTGGATGTATTTAAGTTTTTGTACTTTAGGAACGTTTAGATTTCCCAAAGCCCATAGGGCGCGGGCGCGGTGACGAGGGTTGCCTTGGCTCCATAAAGCTTCGAGGGCCGGAACGGACTGGCTTCCAAATTTTTGGAGTGCCACCCACGCGAGATAGCGGGTTGCCAGATTGGGACTGCACAAGGCTTGGGCGGATAACTCGGGAGTTGAGAAATCAACCGCGGGTGATTGGTACTTTCCTCCGGCATTTTTGGCGGTAACCCGGAATAAACGCCCCCGCTGAACATCTTGCATGCGATGCCCGCCCACTCCGGGGTCATACCAGTCGGCGACGATTAAGGAGCCGTCCGGAGCGACGCAAACATCCGATGGACGGAACCAGCGGTTTTTTTCAGCACCATCGATCATGTTGACGATCGAGGCGGAGTAGCCCGCACCGGAAACTTTGACAGGGTATGCCCGAACGATGTTCGGTCCGGCATCGCAGTGAATCATTTGGTTTTGAAAAACTTCCGGAAGGGAGTCACCTTCGTAGACACAGATCCCCGTCGGCGAGCCGGCGCCGGTGATCAATAGATTGGGGACGATTCCCGGATCGTTCTGGTACCAATGTCGCGTAGGCACGTCTGGATGCATTCCGGTTCGTTGGGTTCTCCACCCAGCTCCGGTTTTTTGGTCGGTGTAGCCATAATTTCCAAAGGGCATCACAAAGTTAATTCGGGTGGCGCGGTTGCCATCATCGTCGTTGTCCGACTGCCAGAGAGACCCGAAAGAATCGATGCAGACTTCCCAGTTGTTACGAAAATTCCAGGCGAGAGTTTCAAAATCCGAACCATCGAGGTTGCATCGAAAAATCATTCCTTGATTGTAAGGGCGACTATTCGCAACCACTGGGTTGCCGACTTTGTCGATGATTTGTTTTCCATCTTTATCTTTAATTTGTCGCCCGCTGTTCCCGAAATTAAAATACAGTTTTCCGTCGGGGCCAAAGACAAACGCATGAATTCCATGATCGTGTTGTTTACCACTTATCCCAGTAAATAAAATTTCTTTGCGATCCGCTTTGGAATCGCCATCAGAGTCGATCAGGTAGAAAACGGAGTCGTTGGCAGAAACCAAAACGCGATCTCCAAGAACGCATATCCCATGGACTGAATCAATATCCCGGCCTTGATAGAACACTGTTTGGCTGTCTGCTTTGGCATCGCCGTTGGTGTCTTCGAGAATGAGTATTCGGTCACCCTCTTCGCGAGGTTTCGAGTCGCCATTTCGAAACTGCCGATAGTTGATAACTTCGCAAACCCAGACGCGTCCAAGGTGGTCGATGTCGATGTTGGTTGGATTGGCCATCATTGGCTCAGATGCAAACAGTTCGACATCTAGTTCCGGGTGAATGGCAAATTGTTCGATGGCGTTTTGAGATTCATGAATTTTATCAGTCTGTCCCAGAGCATGATTCTGGTTTCCAATTGCAATAAATAACATCAATCCGAAAAAGAGACGGTTGATCGAAAATGGCATGCTGTAATGAGAAAGGCTTGGATTCATGGAAGACCGTTCAACAATGAGGGGGGGATTGTGTTTCGAGTTTAACAAATTCAATGGGGGAGTGGGGGGCT
>JAALLA010000034.1:0-18357 GCA_011087765.1 Pirellulaceae bacterium | reverse complement strand
TGAGTCTTAAGGATAAACAAATGCATTGGGGTCGTGGGGGGCTGATTGCCGCATTGATTCTCAAAAATTAGCAATGCGACAAAAACTGGGAAATCGAACCCTTCTAATCATTTTTTTGGTACAGGGGTAGCATTCGATGGCGAACTTCAAGCGACAGTAAATTCATGGTGGTGACGTAGAGTCGCCCGCCGAATCCCCCCCATCGATCGGGAACGGGGCGATAAGGATTCCAGCTGCCGGCCAAATCTCCAGATTTTTCCTGAGATCGAATCAGCATGGGGCGGAGAAGATTGTTCCATTGGTTCCAGCGCTGTCCGTCGACATACTTTAGAACCTGTGTGGCGTAGTACCAGTAATAGGTATCCCTTACCTGAGGACTTGTGTCTCCAGGAAGTTGAGTTTGCAAAAGGTAGTCCGCGCCTGCTAATAATCGCGGGTCTTTTTTGTCCCAGCCGGTATAGATTCGCATAAGCAAACCGACCGAGGTCATGGACGGCGTCGGCTTGCGACCCTGGATTCGGGAAATGCCTTTTGAATTAATCGCAAATGGATCATACCGGTAGATTGACGGATTATCGGGCGCTGCGGCGACTGCGAGCCAATCGTCAATTGATAGGAATGTTTCAGGCTCTACTTCCAATCCGGCAAGCCGGCCACTTTGCAGAGCCATCATCATCCATCCCGAGACGGAGGTGTCGGATGTGAGGTTTCCCGGTTGGTCAAAGTACCGCCAGCCCCCGCGACGCGGATCTTGAGTTGCCTGAATGTAGTCCAATGCTTTTTGGACAGGGGCTTTTAAACGTTCGTCCTGTGTCATTCCGTAGGCTTCGGTCAGAGCGAGTGTGGCGATTCCGTGGCTGTATAGCCGACAGGCATTGTTAGACTTTAAATTGCTCGGTACGTAGAGCCCGCCATTTTCAGATTGGTTATCGAGTAACCATTGAATGGCACGATCAAGTTGAGAGGCGTACTTAAATTCTCGATGATTAAATCCGGCTCCTTGAAATGCGAGTACTGCCAGGCCTGTTGCTGCCGTATCGCTTTCAAGTTGCATGATTTTTTGGCGTGAGCCTACGTCAAATCCACCGAGGGTCCAGTTTCCTTGTTGCGTTTGGTAGCGAGCCAAAAATTCGAGTCCGAGTTGGATCGATGCCTCGGTAGTGGGTTCACCAGAACTCGACATGCCGTTAGGTGTGCGATCTTGAAAGGCCTCCTGAGCAAGTACGGCATCAGGATTGAGGGATGGTGTTCCACCTGCAGTTTTGCTGCGGAAGCGGGTTTGAGTTGTCGGTTGTAACTGCTGGCTGTCGGTCGCGGCAGGGCGTTCTACGATGCCTGCAGATTCCGCGGGCCGAAGTCCAAGTCCAGCTGGTCCCTCGGGAGCTTTGACCTCGAATGCAAGGCTTGAGTTATCCGAGTTTTCCGCTCGTTTTATTTTTGCCATGGCATCGCCACTGGCGTTTGATTTCGTCGGCGATTCGTTGTTTCCAGTTTCTGTAATTGCCGAATCCAATTTCACGTTTGCGTTAATCGAAGAAGCGAGATTCTTGGTGCGCGCTCCCGGACTTTGCTTCGCTCTTGAGGCAGAGGCAATCGCGTTATTTGATTTTGAAGTTCTGGTAGGTTTCCCGGTTTCACCCATACGTGAGAGAGTAGAAGAGAGTGGGTTCAGCGCAGCTGCAGGTGCTTGCAGGGCGGTTTCAGAATTGTCTTTTCTGCCGCCCCCTCCGTTGCCAGCAGTTTGTTTTTCAACGCGAGTTTTTTGGGCATTGAGTGAATCAAGACTGCCTTGAGTTGTTGTAGGGTTTTCCAACTTTGTTTCTGAAGTCCCCTCGTCCGTGCCCGCCAATGAGCGAATGATCGGGGCCTGAGCAAGTCGAGTTCGCTGGTTGCCACGCTGGTTTTTCAGTTGCTCTTCCTCATTGCCTGGACTTGCATCCTCGGTATTTTGAGTTGCCTTTTGGCGGGAGTCTGACAACTGATTTGATACACTGGTTTTTCCCGCGTCAGCAATTTCCCCTGAAGCGGCCGCTGCCCATTTTTCTGAACCGGAGGTTGAATCTGCGACTGATCGTGTATCAACGGTTAGTTCGGTGGAGCTGTCGAGGGCTTCTGTTGAAGGAGGGGCGGGTGCCACATTGGCGGGGGAAGAGACCGCTGCAACGGTATTTTCTACGAGCGAAGGCTGGAGGTTGGATCGTTGTTTTGACCGCCGGGTTGATTCCGGGTTGAGTTCAGCAATTTCGGCCTGGCCGCCTCCGGATCGGCGTTCTGATTTTTGTTCTGAAACCACTTTAGTGGGCCCCAAATCGATCATGCCGGTCCCCTTGGCTGCGGATTGACTGTCCCGGGATTTAGTCGCAGCGGAATCGACCGTAGCGGCAGAGGATTCAGTAGTCGTTTCGCCGATGGTCTTTCCCCCCTTCAGCTTTGCAGGACTCGTCGTGTCAGCCATTAAAATATTTGTGGGTTGGGCGTTTTTTCCAGCAGACCGTCGCTTCGTTGATTTTTGCGATGAAGTCAGCCTTTCTGGACTATCGGCGCGACTCAGACTGCGGGTTCTCTTGGCCGAATCAGAAGCCTGTGCAGCGGGACTGGTTTCACCGCCATCGAATCGTTCTAAATTTTTTGTTTTTCCCGATCCAGCAATTCCAGCAGAATCGCGAGTAATCGAAATTGTCTTTGAGTTCTGTTCGCGCGAGTTTTGAGTTGACTCGGGAGAACGGACCGGTTGTTCAACTGGCATAACGGTCGAAGCAATGTTGGACTGGACGACTGATCGCTTTGGGGTTGAAAGTTGTGATGATGGTTCAGAAATACTGGGTTGTGAATTAGGGCTGCTCTTACGGTTTACAGTTTTTGCGATCTGTGGTTGTCGACTGAGCGAGGGTGAGGGTTGCTGGCTGAGCGACGGCCGAACTGCTCGATCTTGCGTTGGTCGGCGAGTCAGTTGAGCAGCCGATTGAGATGGCTGGTTGGCCGATGGTTGAACCGCGGTTGCTGATTCGGTTTTTTGAGGTGTGGGAGAGGGCTTGGAAATAATAGGGATCCGCGGATCCCTCCGTTTGATATTGGCGCTTGCTGCCGAAGCAGTTGAGTTACTTAAGGGTTGGTTCGGTCGTGTAATTTGAGCGCGACTTGCCGACGGTGCGACAGGTGAGGTTTGGGTTTCAGAGGGAGCTTTTTGTAATTTAGGTTGGGTCTGTGACGGGGTTGAATTTGCGGGTTGACGCTGAATCGCGTCGGCGCGAACAGAGTCGTTGGCGGTCGGTGGTTTAGGACTTGCCGGTTGGTTGACGGTTTGTTTTTCCAGGGTCGATTTCCCTGAGATGGTTGGTTGAGCTGTGGATGGTTTTGCTTGTCGCTTTAATTGAGATAATTCCGGACTTTGCCGGGGAACGGTCTGCGATTTGATTTTTTGTGGAGTGACTTGAGGATTTACTTCGGGTTTGTTTTCGATCACCGGCACGGGTTGAGTTTCAGCGACGGTTGTCGTTTCAATTTTTCGATTGACGTCGACAACGGGTTCGGGGGTTGGGCGGGCATTCGGCTCTTCAAAAACAAATGCTGCTTTTCGATCGCTAATTTCGATGGTGCGGACGGGGCGTTGGACGACTTTTTGGGAGGGTTTCTCAAAACGATTTTCAAAAATATTCGTTAAAGCGGCTGTGAAAATGACTAACAGGTGGATAGCGAGGCTGACGATGATAGCCAGTTGAAGCGAGCGGCGAACTTTATAATTTTTGATGCTAAACAAGAAAAAGAGAGCCATGACGGCAAACACAGGCAGTCCCATTAGTCCGGCCCACATCCAAGGTCCCTGGAAGAGCGTAGCAACGGCACCCGAAGCGATCCCAACCAACACCGTCAATGCAACCAGAATCGGCCAGAATTGCTGGTCGAAAGATGGTTGCCGTTGCGGCGTGATTTTTTGGACCGTTCGTCGTTTCACAGACGTTGCCCTTAAATTAGGTTCATAGATTGTTAGGATGCAGAGGGCTAGTTTTCATCGATGGTTGCTGTGAAATCATGGATGCCAACTTTTTTACAGATTCCAATGGCAATGGCGACTGGCTCCCATTCCGATTTTTTGTCGGCGCGAATGACGACTGTTTGCGTAAGTGGATTGTTAGATTTTGCTCGACTAAGAATCTGTTCAACTTGTTCTGGTTGCCGGAATGCGCCATCGATGTAATAGCGTCCTTGTTCGTCAACATTGATCACCATTTCAGCTGGTTGAGCTGAGGCGGGTAATGCTTCCGAAACACTCGGCAAGTTGAGATCGAGTTCACGTTCTTCCTCAGAAAAACGAGATGACACTAGGAAGAAAATTAACAATAGAAATACAACATCGATCAATGGCGTGATGCTGAGTGAGCCAACTGCGGAGGTCCGTTTTAATTTTACTGCCATGGAATTGCCGGGGGTTGAGTGGTGATTGGTCGCGTCTCAAAATCAGGTCGCGAGGCGTCACTCTGTCTTTTTTCGAGCGGCGGAAACATCGGTCGAAATAGGTTCGTCGAATCCCTGGGTAAATCTTACCTGGCCTTCGTACCGTTCGAACTGAGGCAGAAGGTTGTAGGCCATTTCCTCAATTTGATTCATCAATTGGATGATTCGATTTTCGAAATGGTGTGAAAGAATGGCGGAAGGAATGGCAATCACGAGTCCGACCATGGTGGTTACCAACGCAACATAAATTCCGTTGGCGAGTGCGACACCACGGTTTTGCCCGGAATTGAGTTCTGCCAATTGGGTGGTGTCATAGAACGCCTGAGTGATGCCCCACACTGTCCCCAACAGGCCAATCAAAGGTGCAATGGCTGCCGCGAGTGCCAACCAGGAGGTCATTTGGGCTAGTCGCGTAGCTTCTCGCTGGCTGGATTCAGAAACTGCATTTTCCATTTCCATTTGTGGTCGACCAACTTTTACCAGCATGGAGCGAATGACATAAGAAGCGGAAGACGGGTATCGTTGACAGGCTTGGTAAACACCGCGCGGGTCGAGACCGTTTGGCGATTGACTCAAGTCGGAAATCTGATCGATCAAAGCAGGGGGAAAGATTTTCTCACGACGAAGCGCCATGAATCTCTCGATTGCAATGGTAACAACCGCGAGCGAAAGCGCTACCAGCGGAATCATAAACCAACCGCCCTGCGTGAGTAGCGATAGGAAATTGATTCCTGTTTTTGGACTTGGTTGCGATTCTGCCGATGCCGGAGGGGCGGTTTGTGGCGGAACAAATTCTGGCGCAAGTAAGGGAGTTAACACCGTCGCGCTGACTGTGGATTCCGTGGTAGCGATGCTCGAAATTATCAGAAACGTTAGGATTCCAAACATGACGGCAGAGGTCAATCGCTGATTCAGTCGACAAAAGAACGTCATAAGATCTCCGGAATGGTAAAACCTCTGCAGCAGAGGGTGATTTCAAAAAGAAGCCTGTGCGGCGACATCGGGGTGTTACTGAAATTTCATTTTTTTCAATTGTTCCAGTTGTCGACGAGTTTCTGGCACAAGCTTGTCGTCGCTGTAGTTTTTCAAAAGATATTCAAATTGTTTGATAGCTGCAGCAGCGAGCGCGGGTTGCTTAGTTTGGGGAGCGTTTTTGATTTGTACAAACGAACATCGAGCCGACTCGTAAACGGCATAAGCCTGCCATGGCCGGACGTCCGGTGTGGCCTGAAGGCCATTGAACCCGTAATAGACTTTTTTAAATTCCTTGATTGCATCTGCAAATTGTTTATTTCCAAATAGCGAATCGCCGATCATGCACCGGGCACGGGCTCCTGTCTTTCCTTCACTTTTTGCGGCGAGGTTGAAGTAGCTAAGTGCTTTTTTAGGATCTCTCAATCCGCTGTAGGCCAGGCCAATTTCCAGCATGGCGTCTTCCAGCATCGGGATTCCCGCAGGTGACTGGTCGGGTTCGAGGCTTTCAAATGGTTCGAGTAGTGCAATTGCTTCCTGGTATTGCTTAATCTGATTGGCGCTCTGAGCGGCATGAACGCGGGCGAGCCATTGAATTTTCGGTTCCGTCAAAGTTGAATTGGCGACAGCGGGCAATGCAGTCTGGTAGGCAGCCAGAGCTGCTTCATAATCTTTTAAACGGTAGAGGGATTCGGCCGTCATGAAGAGTCCATCGGCAACCAGATCACCGTCTGGAAATCGCTTGACTTGATTTGAAAACTGATCGCCTGCTTTCTTGAATTGGTCTTGTTTGTAGTGAGACCAGGCTAGTTTGTAGGCTGCTTTTTCTAAGATTGTATTCCCTGTTTTGGAATCGAGGCAGAGTTGATAAGCAACGATTGCATCGTTGTAATTTTCTTGACGGTAGAATTCGGACCCAATGTGAAAATTAGATTCAGGAGCAAGGGAGCTGGCGGGAAACTTGGACGCGAGCGTGCGGAAGTTGTCCATCGCAAGGTTTTCTTTATCACTTGAGCGAAGACCCCAAGCCAGTTCGTAAAGGTAGCGGTCCATTTGTTGGGAGGTCGTAAATTCATTGACCAGAACCTGGAACGTTTTCGAGACGTCATTCCATTGTTGGGCATCAATTTGTGCAAGCCCTAGATCGTATAGTGCGCTTTCTCTTCTGTCGCTTTCAGGTTTGGTAGACAGGAACTCGTTGAGATCTTCGATTGCAGCTTTGGGATTGCCAAGTTTTCGTTGTGCGTTGGCGCGACCGGTTCGGGCAAGGTTGGCAAGATCGTTGTCGGGGAACTGAGAGATCAGTGTGGTGAAGGTCTTCACGGCCGCTTGATGCTGATTGATCTGAAACTGGCAGTAGGCCGCGTTGTACAGAGAGAATGGGGTGAATTTTGTTGCCAATTCAAGATTGTTGATCAACTGGAAATGTTTAAGAGCACTCTGGTATTTTTCTAACTCATAATCGGATTCGCCAAGCCGATAATGAAGTTCTGTGGCGAGTGGTGAGTTGGAATAGTTCTTCAAGAAAATTTCGGAGGTTGTAGTGGCTTCGGTAGCCTTTTTTTGGGCAAGCTGAGATCGGCAAAGAGTCAGCAGAGTCTCAGCGGTTCGTTTCCATTGCTTATTCTTTGCGAAAGAATTGGTCAGAGATTTTTCCGCGTCCGCGAATTGCCCCAGTTTGAATTGGCTAGATCCAATCCAGAATGCGATTTCGGAAAGCTGGTTGGCATCGACCTCTTTGGATGCAGTGAGCGGCTGCAGTTTTGAGATCGCCTGGGAATAGTTTTCGCTAATGTAATCAGCAACAGCAGAGCGAATGGTCCAGCGATTTGCTTTCGCATTTCCTTTAAATTGAGCGACCAACTGATCGTATGTTTTTTTAGCCTCGTCTGGCTGATCGTTCAGTAACTGCGCCTCGGCCTTGATCTCCACCGTATCGGGTAGCAAGTCGTTGGCAGGGAAGGTGGACTCAAAGGCGTTTGCTGTTTTGATCGCCGTTTCAAAATCTCCGGTATCAAGCGATGTGAATGCGGAACTGTGCAGCGCGAGTGGTGCTAGATCATTGGCCTGATAAGACGTTGCGATATTATCAAACAGGGCGATTGACGATTTGCGTTTGTTGGGAATTGCGAAGGCAGCGTCAGCTTGATCCATCAAGAGGTTGACCCAGCCGATTGGTTTTTTCTCGTTAGATTTGACCTTGTTGATTTGTTTTTTGGCAATTGCGAAGGCTTTCGAGGGTTCCTCCGACTTAAGATAGATACCGGCTAACCAGTGTGCTGCCAGCGTCCCGTTGACGGGGTCGACCTTAATCGCACGTTCCAGCAAGGGAATTGCTTTTTTAGGCTGCTCCGCATCAAGGTAATTACGTCCCGCGTTGGCGAGGGCTTCGTTGGCCAGCGGAGATTCCGGGGTATTTGAAATTTCTTCGAACAAAGCGGCCGCACGTTGGTAGTTTTTTAATTCGCGGGAGCAAACCGCAAGTTCGTACTTAGCCTCATTCAGGATGGCATTAGACGGCATGTCCGAGTCCGGCTCATTTTGACTGACAATCGATTCGAGGATGGACTCCGCCTGTTTCAGTTTGTCAGTGGCTGCCGGAGAGTTTTTTTGTGCTGAATCTTTCAAAGCAAGTTTGACTAGGTTGGCTGCCGTTCTCGACTGAATTTCGATCAGGAGAGGGCTGTCTAGTTCAGCAGCAACGTTGCCGGCTTTCTGAAAAAACTCAGAAGCTTGCTCGTATTGTTGTAATTGGTCGTGAAGGTCTGCGACGGCGAATAGAGATTCAAGTTTGAACGCGGGTTCAGGAAGGCTGAGAATTTTTGAGTAAGTTACCAGAGCTTGCTTGCGATCTCCCAGAGCTTCGAGTGCGTTCCCTTGAAAGAAAAAGGCCTGATCAGCATTGTCGAATTGCGGGTTCTTTTCAAGCAGCATGGAAAACGTTTTTACTGCCTCGCCAAAAAGTTTGTTAGCTTCTTTGGATTTGGCTTCACTGGCTAAATTCTGTCCTGCCTGGAATTGAGTGAACCCAAGATAGAGCATCGCCAAGGGCTTCTTCGTGGTTTCTGCATCGGTTAGTTTTTCTAACGAGGCTTGGAATCGGGGGATCGCCTGGGCCGGTTGCTCAAGTTTCAAATAACAAACGCCGGCATTGTAATGTGCTTTGCCAATAAGTTTCGAAGTCGGGTATTCCTTGATCAGCGTTTCCCATTGTTCAGCAGCAAATTCGAAGTCGTCGCCATTTTGCGCTGCGGATGCAGTCTGGGCAATTTTCATTGCCGCTGAATCGTCCTGGATGGGAGCGGCGTTCATTTGGTTCAGCGACAGGCACGTCCCACTAAATACAATCAGGGTCAATAAGAGTGCCCGCAAGCGACGCCCGGAATAATTGAATTGCCAAGGCAAATTAGTTTGGAATAAGTATTCGTTGTTCATGGAATTGTTTTCGTTGGCGGTCCGCAAGTTTGTTACTCCTGATATCAAAATAATGTGAATCAGAAATAAAAAAGTGCTCCAAAGAGCTACCGCCGTTGAGTCATTTAAAAATTGGATTTGTTAGCCAGGCCAGTTGCTTCAACAAACCGGGTCGAGTGGTAAGTGAAGCTGTTTATTAAGATCGCCGCCCAACCTATTTTTGACATCAAATGCGCCGGAGGCAAATTGGGATCAAAATCCCGGTCGGATGGGTGGAAATGATGACTTGATTTCAGGGTAAACGGAACCAGTGCCATGATCTCTTAAACCCGACGGTTGGGGCGTTTAGGTCGCAAGAAAACAAACTGTCTTGGCTGGTTTTGCCAAAATTGAGAGGGTTTGGTTTAGATTTGGAAGAGATCCGGGATTCAGGGCACGTGCGTGGCGACGCTGACCAAGGTCGGAGATTGCCGAATATACGGGGTAAAACGGAAGCCATACGATCCTAAAAAGGAGGGCTTTTGTGATTTGCGACCTGAAAAAAGCCGAACCATCCCAAGAGAGACGTAAAATAACGTGTACAAAGTCCCTGATTCTTGTAAGATTAGGTAATCTTATCCCAACTCATAACCTGATGAATTTTGCCGGCCATTCCTCCCTCCCTGTCCGCAATTTTCATAATGAAGCGTTGCTCTTATCAATTGAGAGTACGCTAAAACCTGCCAAGGAGAATCTTATGCCGTCCAACCCGTCTCAACACCGCCCGTTCTCTCGACGTGGTTTGACTTTGATCGAGATCATGATCGCGTTGACAATGACGTTGATTGTTCTCGGCGCGATGATGCAGGCTTTTCAATACGCCAGCGGCCAAATGCAAATGGGCCGGGCAACGATGGAGATGGCGAATCGGCTGCGATCGGCAGAAGAGTTACTCAGAAGTGACCTTAACAATCTGACAGTGGAGCCGAGACCCTACACCGAGACGACCAATCCTAATGGGTATTTGGAAATTGTTGACGGAGCGATGCGTGACAAGACTAACGCCTCGGGCATCGACAGTTACCTCGGCGATGTCGATGATATTATTGCGATGACTGTCCGCAGCGATGGACAGTTTTTTCGAGGACGTCATATTCCAGACAATACCACGAGTTCGAAAGTGATTGAATCATCAATCGCCGAAGTGATGTGGTACACGACCTTTGTAGATCGAGATGGGGATGATTTAATCGACCTGGATGAGAGCGTCAAAGTTCATCGCCGCGTTTTATTAATCCGACCAGATATGGGTCCCTGGGAAAATCTTACTTCTGATCAGGTAACCACCCTGATGCAGAATAACGATATTTCATGCCGCATCGTCCAAGACGATGGTACAAATAATTACAACGTCTTCGCAAATAGCCTCAGCGATCTTGCTGTAAGGCAAAATCGATTTTGTCATCAGTGGTACAACTATGACAATGGCAATCCAAGTCTTGATGTCAATTGGCCCCATTTTTTGGACAGGTCTCTAATTTCCAGGTTTAAGCCGCTGGAGGGAAATGATATTGTTCTCACGGACGTGGCAAGTTTTGATTTACAAGTTTACTCGCCGGATGTCAGTCTTAGTCTCGATGCGGCGATCCCAGTAGCCCCCTCTGACCCGGGTTTCCCTGCCGCGGCGACGCAAATTTCCGCCGGTGATTTTGTGGATCTCGTTTGGAACGCGCCGGTCGATTTTCGAGGTAGCCGATTCAATTTTGCACAGCAGGCATGGCGTAACGCTTTCCCAGCAGCGGAGGCTTTCTACGATACCTGGACACCTGTCTATGAGAGCGATGGATTTGATCAGGACAACGATTCCTTGATTGATGAAGGAACCAACGGTTTAGACAACGGTGGCCCTCTCGCTCCGGATGATGATTCGGAACGTGAAACACGTCCCCCCTACCCTTACCCGGTTCGGGGCGTGAAAGTCAGCATTCGACTGATTGAAAAAACTACCAATCAGGTCTACCAGTCGTCGGTGGTTCATTCTTATGTACCTGAGTAAATAGGTTTAGCGGGTAAATGGTGGACGTGGGGTTGCCTCGTGTGGTTGAATTTCGATTGATTTGAGTCCTCTGTTGGTACGATTCCTTGTCTGAATTTCACACCATTCGTCTTCATGGTCCCTGGGCTGCCAAAGTTTTGGATTCTCAGGACCGTTGCGACGCTGCTGCGGTTGAAACACGTCACTCCGTTCCTTCCGATTGGAAAGACTGGCTTGGAGTGTCGTTCCGTGGCCGCGTGGAATATCGACGTCGATTTGGGCTGCCGACTCAGCTGGAGCCTGATCAGGACGTTTGGCTTGTGTTTGAGGCCGTTGATTTTGAAGCTTCTTTTGCCCTCAATGAGATTGAACTGGGGACAATGCGGTTGGGCGATGATCCGTTTCGAGTTGAAATCAGCAGTCAGCTGCAGCAATCAAATCACTTGAAAGTTGTCATCGACCTTCCTTTGGAGGTAGATCGTGGCGAACGAAATTCAGTGGCGGGTGGTTTGATTGGGTCAGTTCGATTGGAAATAGCCGAGAGCCTCTGAACGAATCGTCCCCTTTTTTAGGTTGGGTCATCTCGGTTTGTCGGATGACAAAAACCAGTCTCACTTGCGTTTGTGAAACTTTGTCGATTGGGTTGAGCTGCTGGTTTGTGCGGGTGCAGTGCCGGTTTTAACACCTATTCCGGCAAATTTTCATGATTGCAGCGTAGATCTGTAGCCAAACTTTCGATGAAAAAATGGTGTACCCCTCGATTTAAACGAGGAGTTTTTCGTCTTGCCGCCAGATCAATCTGAAGTAATTTCCATCGCCATTACTTCAGGGTTTTTGTTTACAAGCATGTGAATTTTACGATGACCGGTTCTGACTCAAACCAGCGACTCGACTACGTTTTGTTAACGCTCTACCGTTACAAATTCGTTTGGATTGCGCCTGCGATTCTTGGTGCAGTTTTAGCGCTGTACTATGCGACGATGTTAAGTCCGCAAATCTGGTCTGCTCGCCAGTCAATGATTGTTCGGGATGATTTACTTGGCCAGTCTTATAAGCCGGGACGATTTGATTCCATTGAGTCGATGAAGTCTGCACAAGAGACGATTCTAGAGATCGCTCGCCAACCGCAAGTCATTCGAAATGCCATGGCCAAACTAGGGCCGCCAGAGACTTTAAAAGGCGAAGCTGCGATTGCAGACTGGCCAGATGAAGAGACAATCGAAGACATGCAGGATGCGGTCTTAATTCACGCGCCTAACGGAGCGGAATTCGGAAAGACAGAAGTAATTGTCCTGAATGTCAAGCAAAGCACTCCGGAGCGGTCACTCAGATTTATCGAGCTGTTACTTGTCGAAATTATCGCGAAAGTCGATGAAGTTCGTTCGATGCGTTTGCAGAGTATGGAGGCCGAGTTAACGCGAGTTCGCGATGCCGCGATGGAAGAACTTAAAAAATCCAAAGATAAGCTGACCCAGATGGATAGGTCACTGGGGTCAGATATCGCAACGATGAACGCACTGAGCGATCCCGAAAACAGCGACAATTCGATTAAGCGAGACATTTCGCAGATTCGCATTGAAAAACGGGAAGCGACCCTTCAATTAGAAAAGCGAACCGCATTACTGCGGCAATTGAAAGAAGCCAAAACAACGCCGGATCGAATCCTTGGCCTGTCAGCGGAAATGATCAGAATCCTGCCGGCGTTAAACGATCTAAAAAAAGAGATGATCGAAAAGCAGGCTGAATTCGCCATGACGACAGGACTTTACCAACCCAGTCACCCGAAATACGCTCGGTCCGAGAAAGCCATCGAAGCGATGCGGCAACAGATCCACCTCGAACTCGACCTTTGTATTGCGGCAATGGAAAATGAGGTCAAGGATGCGGATACGAGCTGGTCGCGACTAGAAAAAGAAATGAATTCTCTTGATCAGCAGCTTACCAAACTCAGTCAGAACAGGACTGAAATTTTGACGCTGGTTGCCGAGTTAAAGGAACGTACTGAGATCGCAAACAAAGCTCAGTCCAACCTGGCAGAGATCAAGAGTTTAGCGGAGGCGGGAGTCTCCAATCTCATTGCCCGAGTGGATGAACCTCAGGTGTCCACGCGACCCGACGGTCCGGGAAATAAGATCAAGATTCTGATGGGTGGTTTTGCGGGGTTGATGCTCGGGCTGGGGGCTGTTCTTTTGATTGCCCCACCAAATGATCCCGAGCAGTTTTGGTTTGGAGGAGGCCCCAGCGGTGACGGGCCTGAACCTGACAGTCCTGAAGATCGCAACCCAAAGTCGACGATTAAAAATCCTTCTCGTCGCTATCCAATTCTGCCGGAGACCGGAGGGGCAGCACCCGCTTATGGAGCCTATGGTGTCTCCTCGCAGGCTCCGTCGGTTGCCGATTTACTAGCGGCTTCGCAGGAGGTCCTGCCTCCACCGGTCAGTTCGCCCCAAGCGACCGGAACGTTGCCGCGAGAAGTTAAAATTCGGCCCGCACGGTACGACCAAAGGAAGCGTCGATTTGTTGTTCGCCCGGACAACTCAGAGGCGATACAAGAAAATACCAGCGAACGGCGTGAGTCAGCGAATGAAAGCGATTCGGTAGAGTTTGTTAATCCTCAGAGTTTTCCCAAAAGCTCAGAGGCGCCCACGCTCAAGCGGCGCAGCCCAAGTGTGCGAGCGGTGGATCTCGCCAAAACAGCGGCCAGTGAAGATGCGGCGTTCCAGCGAACCGCACCTGGTAATGAAGGGTCAGTTGGTGCCACAAATGCCCCACGAACGAGAGATGAATCGATGGGGATTCCAGAGCAAATTCAAAAGCTCAGTGACTCAATTGCAAAGTATGCGAATCCCAATCCGATGGATTCGGTTCGACCTGAACGCAGAAGCTAAGTGTCACTGGCGGTATTTAGACCTGTTGGCTCGCCGATTCGTTTTTGAAACGCTTGATTAATAGGCGTTCTGTTTTGAGAAAACGACGGTAAAGGTTTGAAGAATGATTTTCAAATCGAGCCAAATCGACCATTCACGAATGTATTGATGGTCGAAAAAGACACGTTTTTCCATCTTGTCAAGTGTTTCGGTTTCTCCGCGACAACCATTTACCTGAGCCAGTCCCGTGATTCCCGGTTTGACTTTGTGGCGAAGCATGTACCCTTCGATTTGGCTGCGATAAAATTCATTGTGGGAGTTCGCGTGCGGGCGAGGTCCGACAAGTGACATTTTTCCAGAAATCACATTAAAAATTTGGGGCAGTTCATCAAGAGATGTTCGCCTCAGAAAACCGCCGATGGGAGTTAAGCGTTGATCGTTTTTCGTCGCCTGAATGACTTTGTCGCCATCTTCCATCACGTTCATGCTCCGGAATTTCCAAACGAGAATTTCTTTTCCGTCGAGCCCATATCGTTTTTGTCGGAATAGAATTGGTCCTCGGGAAGTGAACTTTACCGCCGCAGCAATGATCAGCATTGGGAGAGAAAGCAGGGCGATGCCAAGCGAGCCGAGTGCGACGTCAACTCCGCGTTTGAGTATTCCATCGACGCCATAAAATGGGTTTTCGGAGACACTGACAACAGGCAATCCTTGAATATCAGTCCAGCGCGAATTGAGCATTTGAAATACGAATAAATCCGGCACAATATAGACCGAAGCAGTTGTATCGGCCAGGGCCTGAATCAGGCTGCGAATTCTTTTTTCGGCACGCATTGGAAGTGAGATAAAAACGACTTGAACGTCACCCGATTTGGCACTCTCGACGAGGGTGTCAATTTTTCCAAGCTTGACTGAAATGTCTTGCGGAAGATCGCCAGTTCTCTCTTCAGGGCGATCATCGTAGTAGCCTAAAAATCGGAGTCCCAAATCCGGCGCTGAGCTAATGTTGCGGACGAGGTGAATTCCCAGATCGTTAATTCCTACCACCGCATAGCCCCGAGAGTAAATTCCTTTGGTTTGCGACCACAAAGAATACCAGCGGTATAAAATTCGTACGGAAAGTGAAATGATGATCGTAAAACTGAACCAGAGGGCGAGCGAACTCCCGGAAAGCTCGGTAGAGTAAAGGCTGAAATGGCCAAGGAATGACAGTGAGACAATTGTGATTGCTAAAGCGAGCACGCTGCAAACTGCTTCTTTTTCGAATCGAATGCCACGCCAGCTCCGGTACAATCCAGAAATTTCAGCAGAGATGTTGAACACACCGATCGCTACCAGGCCAATGACGATGGTGGATTGGCTGTTTGCACTTGGAACCCAAATGATCAACATCATCAAACCGCTGATGATTGCGACCGCGTCGATTAACTTCATTGTTAATCGGGGCCAGGAATCGTGTTGGGTGATTCGCTGCTTTGGGCTCGGTTTGGTCATGAAACAGGGAGAGAAAAAGAGTCGAAAATTACCGCGCTCGCCTAAATGAAGAGAGCAATGAATCCGAATGGAGCCACTGAAGAAAGATAGGTTGCGAATTCGAATTCGGTTCCTGATTCGAAGATTGGAATCGAATACGCGTTACCAAAAAAAACGATCGTGAGGTTTGAGCCCTGTGTGTCGGATCTGCAGGAACATCAATGTTGGTTTTCGCTGCCGAGAATCGGTTGGAGAGTGATCGATAATTGATGCAAAAAGGCATCATATTTGAAAAATACCCCTGAAAAACCGGCAATTCAATCAGCGTCTTGATTGCGTCCGGCGAGAATCAGGCAGAATAGCTATTTAGAATCGGGGCAATCATCACTGATGCTTTTGGATCACGACAGAGCTTGCCTGACCTTGGGGCGTCACATTGAGATTGATGAATGAATCACCCGCTTCAATGCTGTCGGTTTGGACGGCATTGATGGAGCATTGTTCATCGAGCTCATCGCAATTCATGATTGGGAACAACGGCCCCTTTTCCATTGCCATTAAGCTCGCGGCGATTTCAACAATCCCGCAACCGCCACCGAGATTTCCCATGTAACTTTTTGCTGCGGTAACAGGTGTGTCTTTCATAACATCCGCGATGGCCTGTGATTCTTGAAGATCACATTGAGGTGAGCCGAGTCCGTGGGCATGGACGTGGCCAATCTTGGATGCGTCCATCCCAGAAGTTTCGAGGCCGCCCAGAAGGACGTTCTTAAGTGCTGTCTGATAATTCGCTGCGCCGGTTTTGTCAGCAACGCAGGAGGAGCCGTAACCTACGACTTCGCCGAGGATGTTAGCTCCCCGTTTTTCAGCAGAGGAAAGCTCTTCAAGAATTAAAACGCCGGCCCCTTCTCCGAGAGTCATGCCTGTGCGGTTTTTATCAAAAGGCCGGCACGCTTTGGTGGGATCTCCACCGGCTGACTCGGTATGCCGGTCGGCAAGTTGCTCTTGAAGGGCAATGTGGACGGTACGAAGAGGGTGAATTCGAGAACCGGTAGAACCGGCGACCATGAAATCTGCCGAACCACGCTGGATGATGGTGGTCGCTTCGGCAATCGCCAGGTTGGCAGAGGCTTCCCGGACGGTAATTGAATTGCTGGGACCGCGCAGGTCGTTGTAGATCGCGACATGACTTGCCGGCATATTGGGTAGATACTTGAGCAACCATAATGGCTCGACTTTGGTTAGCCCATGTTCTGCCCATTTATCAAAACAGAATTTTTCATCCTCATCTAAACAGGCGCGAATTCCTTCAACGAAATCGAGCGGGCTGGTGATGATATAGTCGCTTCCAAAGAGCGTGCCAATTCGGCTGGGGTCGATGCTGCCTGAGTCGAGCCCCGAATCAGTCAGTGCTAATTGAGCTGCGGCGGCGCCAAGTTGAATTTCCCGACACATCAGCCGAAGCCCTTTTTTGATGCTCCGTTGCAGTTTTTTTTCCAATGGGCCAAAGCTATCGATGCTGCCCGTGAAATCGGTGCACTCACCTCCAAAGTCAGAAGGGAAATGCTCGGTCGGTAGATTGGAAAGCAGGCGGACACCGCTCTTTTGTTGACTGAGCGAATCCCAAAGATCAGTGGATGAACTGCCAATGGGGCTGATCAAACCCATTCCTGTGATGACGACTCGGCGATCTGATTGGGCCATGGAATGAAAAACTTTGGGCGAAAGTTTTAAAAAAGGATGGAATTAGTGCGTCTCGAACCTAAAGCCGCAGTGAAATTTAAACGTGAAGGACAGGCGAAGGTTCAAATTAACGGTGCTGTCCAGGTTCTATTCTAGGCTTCTTGCCGGAGTCGTCGAGGTGACTTTGGGCAATAACGAGGAGTGAGCCGAAGTTCTCTCCGGTTCATGGTAATTTTACCGGAGCGGTCGACTTATTCGCAGTTTGAGGGATGGTGGCGCTCTGGGCCGGACCGCGATACTCAATAAATAAGAGTGCTTCGGCTTGATTTGATTTTTGAGGTAGCCCGGGAATTCGGAGGCCGACCCCGTCATTTTCAGGTTCGGGCGAGGCGACTACTCCGCAGCTGAGCATTAGCACCTGGTCGTTACGCCAACGAAATCGCTCATGCAGCCTCCAGCTAACGAGCTGAGGGATCTGGAGGGTGACTTCCTGCTTTGTACCGTTCCCGAGGGGGACATCCACTTTTACTTTTGTTAGTTTTTCGACCTGATCGACATCACATTTAATCACCGCTTCAATTGTCGAATTGTCCATCGAAGACAGGCAGCTCAATTCTAAACGATACCCTTCATCGATGCGGGTCTGCTGGGGCTGGAAAGCGGGAACTTGATTGGGAATCCATTTTAAATTTCGAATGAATTCGACTGGTGTTCGTTTTTCGACCACCATCGTTTGTCCGTCATGATTACTAAGTCGTCCCGAATTGTGCTTTCTGATCTCCGGTCGCTTCGTGAGTGCATTGATTAGTATGGCTGCATTTTCTTTTGATAGAATCCAAGCTTCTGTGCCAGGACTGGCGACATTGATTGGCTGCAAAATTGTATAAAAGTCGGATCGCCAATTTGGTCTCTCGATCGTCATCATATGAAGATCGACATTCTGAACTTGGCCGCGGGTTCGATTAAATCGGTCGACGATGTTCTTGACGACTTTTTGAATTTCAGGTGTGTGGTAAACGTAAAGTTTTTCTTTATCGGCATTCAAGATTCCCAGCGGGCGGTAGAACCACATCTCTGTTCCTGTTTCGCGCAAGATCCAATCGACGATCGAACGTTCCGGTTGTTTGTTATTGGTGATCCGCGATGTGTAGGGCGTAATGTCATATTCTTGCCAGAGTTGTCCAGCCGTACTCGGTAGGTCGTTAGGAGTCTTCGTGAAGCCGGCGACTGCTATCTTGGCCGGTGCGGAGGTTGGTGCGGAAGCCACCGCTTTTTTAGGAACACTCGCTGGAGAAGCACCCAAGAAGTTTTGTGGTTGGGATACCGCTGGATTAGCTGTGGTAATCACCGGTGGGTTTGGTTGAGCCATTGGTTGAGCTTTTGGTTGAGTTGGAAACGCAGCAACGGCAACTCCTGTCGGAGGATTCAGATCGGAAGAGCGGGGGGTAGGGGGGGGGGGGGGGGGGGGGGGGGGGGGGGGGG